>NZ_JBSFLZ010000043.1:0-45797 GCF_053599315.1 Saccharopolyspora sp. NPDC000995 | reverse complement strand
CCTCTACGCTTTCCCTTTCTGCGGTGACGACGGCGGCTCCCTGGCCTGGCCTGCCCAACACGACGTGCCACGGCGGGGGCCGGGTTTGGCGGCCGGCCGGGGGCCCCGGTCAGCGCACCCCGACTCGAAATGAGCTGTGATGGTCGAGACGATCACCCTGTCGATCCCCGCCGTCGACCTGCTCGGTGAGCAGCTGAACCTCACCGTGCGCCAGTACCCGTTCGATCTCCCGCGAATCGGCGAGGCGGACGACCGCAACCGGCTCGCCGCCCAGGTGTTGCAGGAGCTGGAGTCGACCGGCCTGGCTCGCAACGGCCGACCGGAGCCCGAGGTCGAGGACGCGCTGTACCTGCTGTGCAGCTCCGAGGTGTCGATCGCCGCCGCCGGGCTGCTCGACGTGCGCGCCGGGCAACGGCTCGCCGCGCGGGTCGTGGCGACGGGGGAGGTCGGCGTGGTCGGCGTGTTCGACGGCACGGAGTTGCGGATGAGCTTTCTCGCCCCGGACGCCCTGCCGAGGGTGTGCGCCGACCTGCTGCCCGACGCGCCGCCCGGCGGTGGCGGTGAGGTGCGCGCGGTGGCGGACCGCAGCCACGGCCGCCCGACCGATGCGGACATCGACGGGCTGGCCGAGCTGCGCGCGATCACGTCGGCGCAGAAGTACCGGCTCGGGCACTTCGTGGTCGGCGGCTCCCGCCGGGGCGGGCCGCGCGACCGGCTCCCGAACCTGATCTGGTTCGACAACGACCGGGGCCGCTACATCCTGCAGGGCGAGCGCGCCGACGGCCAGGACGTCGTCACCTGCCGCCCGGCGGACAAGCCCCGCATCGCTGGCCAGCTGGCGGCCCTCCTCGACCGCGCCCGCCGGCACTGATCGTCTAAGACGGCACACGGAACTAGGTTTCCGCAATTTCAATGAGCTTCATGCACAAGTCCGGGACCCCACAGCCGAGAAGACCGCTAGGTTCCGTTACCCGCGTTGCAACGCAAGAAGAGGTTGGCAAACGGTCATTGAAATTGCGGAAGTTGTCCACGGCAGTCCGAAGTTGTCCACAGTCTTTCCAGGGCACCAAGATCGTTACGGGGAACGTCCCAGCCCGCTGCGCCGCATCGCAAGGTCAGCATTGCCCGCACGCGCCTCGGGCTCTGAGCTCCGCCGCAGGAGTAAGCCGTGCGGACGAGCAGGGGGACTTCCGGAACCGGACAGGGTTCGCGCCACGGGTGGTGGGTGCGGGCGGGGCCCTGGCTAGGGCAGGCTGGGTTCCGTGACCCAGGACCGGCAGGTGGAGATCGCAACGGACCGCGACGACCGCGACTCGTTCGTGCGGCTGCTCGGCGGCCGCGGCAGCGCGGTCGACGCGAGCCTGCCGCCGATCGCGTTCGGACTCGGGTGGTTCCTCGGTGGCGAGTCGATCGCCATCGGTGGCGGCGCGGCCGTGGTGGTGGGCGCGCTGATCGCGGGCTGGCGGCTGCGCCGGGGCGCCCGGCCGCTGGCGGTGCTGATCAGCCTGCTCGCGGTCCTGGGCGGTGCCCTGATCGCGCTGTACACCGGCGACGCCGCGGACTTCTTCCTGCCCCGGCTGGCGTCCAACGCCCTCAGCGCGCTCGTCTGGATGATCAGCATCGTGATCCGCTGGCCGCTGCTCGGCGTGGTCGTCGGCGCGGCGCTCGGCCAGGCCCGGCGGTGGCGCCGCGATCCGGTGCTGCTGCGCGCCTACAGCCGGGCGAGCTGGGTTTGGGTCGGGCAGTACGTGGTGCGGTTAGCCGTGTTCATCCCGCTGTGGCTGTTGGGCGCCACCGGTGCGCTGACCATCGCGCAGGTCGTGCTGACCTGGCCGCTGGTGGCGGTCTGCGTGGCGGCGAGCTGGTGGGTGGTGCGGCGGTCGCTGCCGCCGGAGCACCCCGGGCTGCGGCATCCGCGGTCGTGACCGCGCGGCTCGAGGAGCAGAATGCGGTCATGTCTCTCGGCAGCGTGATCACCGCGATAGTCACCCCGTTCGACGACGAGCTGCGCGTCGATGAATCCGCCTTCCTCGCGCTTTTCCGCCACCTGATCGACCACGGCTCCGACGGCATCGTGGTCTGCGGGACGACCGGCGAGGCGCCCACGCTCACCGACGAGGAACACCTGCGGCTCATCGAGCTGGCCTGCGCGCAACGTCCGGCGGGTGTCACGGTGATCGCCTCGACCGGGTCGAACAACACCGTGCACGCCTGCGAGATGACGGAGCGGGCGACCGCGCTCGGTGCCGACGCGGTGCTCTCGGTGACCCCGTACTACAACCGCCCGAACCGGCGCGGGCTGGTACGGCACTTCACCGAGATCGCTCGGGCCACGGACAAGCCGGTGGTGCTCTACAACGTGCCGTCCCGAATCGGCCTGTCGCTGCCGCACGACCTGCTCGCCGAGCTCGCCCAGGTCGAGCACATCGACTACGTCAAGCAGGCGGACAACGCCGCGCTCGCCCAGATCGACGGCCTCGGCCTGTACGCGGGCAACGACGACGGCTTCGCGACGGCCCTCGACCTCGGAGGTCTCGGCGGCATCCTGGTGGCCAGCCACCTGGTGGGTCCGCTGATGCGGCGAATGGTCGACGAGCCGGAGCACCGAGCGGAGATCGACGCCGTGCTGAAGCCCCTGTACGCGGCGTTGTCGGTGACGACCAACCCGATCCCGGTCAAGGCGGCGCTGAACCTGACCGGCCACCGGGTCGGAGGCGTCCGCCTCCCGCTGGTCGACGCGGACGAGTCGGAACTGGCCGTCATCCGCAAGGGTTTGCAGGACGTCGGGTTGTGATGGCGCCGCGGGTCTGCTGAGCCGGAGCCGCCCAGCAGACCCGCGGTCCTGGCTGATCAGCGCAGCGCGGAGATCGAGAAAGCCGCTCAGCGGACCAGCAGGATGCCGCCAGTTCTGGACCCCGCAGCACTGACTGACCACGCTGCGGCGCGACAGGTCGTGAAGGAGACGGCGACCTGCGCGCAGCGCTCGCGGGAAGCCGTCACAAATGGTCAGCCGAGCAGGCGTTCGTGGAGGGTTTCCGCGTCCGCGGTGAGGTCCAGAGCCGCCAGCCAGGCCGCGCCCACTTCACCAGGGCCTGCGGTGCGCTGGTCCCGGAAGCCGCGCTTTGACAGCGTGCCGCGCAGGACCTCGCGGACCGGGTTGCCCGGTGCCAGCAGGCTGCCGGCCAGCACGATCGTTCTGGCTTCGCCGTGGGCGCGGGTGGCCGCAGCGGTGTCGGCCAGGACGCGGGCGGCGCGCAGGACGATGTCGGCTGCCGTTTCGTCCGTGGCCGCCGTGACCAGGGGTGCGAGCTCCGCCAAGCGGATCGGCGGGGCCGCGTTCACCGTGCTGATCAGCTGCTTGCGCTGCGCCGTCGGCGCATCCGGTGCGTTCGGCAGGAGTCGATCGCGCACGGCTGCCGTGAGCCCGTGCAGCGGTTCGTCGCGGTCCAGCGCGCGAAGCGCTGCCCGCACCGCTTCGCGGCCCAGCCAGAACGCCGACCCCTCGTCGCCGAGCAGCCAGCCGTGGCCGCCGATGGTCGCGACCATCCGGTGCTGCTCGATCCGGGCCGCGATGGCCCCCGTTCCCGCGATCAGCACCGTTCCGCCGGGTTCCGGCGTGCCCGCCGCGAAGGCCACCTCGCAGTCACTGATCGCTCGCCTGGGGCAGTGCAGGCTGAGCCGGGACCACGCGTGGTCGAAGAGCGTGCTGAACTCCGGATCGACCATCTTGCTGACCCCGGCCATGCCGATCACGCAGTTGCGCACTGCCGCCGGATCGATCTCGGCGACCGCGGACCGCGTGGCGTTGGCGATCTGCCGCACCGCTTGGTCGGCCGGGTGCGAGTTCGGGTTGCCGCCGGCCGCTTCGCCGCGGCCGAGCACCCGCCCCGACAGGTCGCTTACTAGGGCCCGGCTGCTGGTGCCGCCGATGTCCAAGCCGAGTACGAGGGCCGCTTCGTCGCCGTGCATGCGCTCTTTCTACCCGCCGCGACCGGGAATGGTGGTGGGCGCGATAAAACCGGTCACGACCGTTCCCGCAAACCCCTGGAATCTGGAGTGGCGAGCGGCTATACATCGAGGCGTTGCTTGATCAGTCGGGGAGCTGGACATGGATGACCTTGCCGGGTCATGCCCCGGACTGTCCTGTTTGGATGGTTCGGTTGCGGTAACCGCCGGAAACGCGGGCCGTTGCGGGGGAGCTCGATGACCGTCGACACCCACCACCACCTGTGGGACCTCGACGTCCGGGATCAGCCGTGGATCGTCGGGGCCGGGATGGAGCCGCTGCGCCGCGACTTCCGGCCAGCCGACCTGCAGGCGGCGCTCAAGGGCTCCGCGGTGGACGCCACGGTCCTGGTGCAGACCGCCGCCGACCCGGACGAGACACCCGAGATGCTGGTGCTGGCCGACAGCGTGGACCGCATCGCGGCGGTGGTCGGCTGGGTCGACCTGACCGCGCGGGACGCCCGCGAGCAGATCGGTCGCCTGCAGGCCCACCCGTCCGGCGGCTGGCTGAAGGGCATCCGGCACCAGGTCGAGCACGAGTCTGATCCGGACTGGTTGATCCGCCCGGACGTGCTCAACGGGCTGGCGGCGGTCGAGGCCGCCGGGCTGGTGTACGAACTGCTGGTCCGCCCGCACCAGCTGCCGGCCGCGATCAAGGCGGTCGGCCAGTTCCCGCAGCTGACCTTCGTGCTGGACCACTGCGCGAAGCCGCCGGTGGCCACCGGCAAGCTGGAGCCGTGGGCGAGCCGGATCCGGGCGCTGGCCGCGTTCCCGAACGTGGTGTGCAAGCTGTCCGGTCTGGTCACCGAGGACGACTGGGCCCGGCAACCTGATCCGGTGAGGCTGGCGCCCTACGCGGAGGCGTTGCTGGAGGCGTTCGGGCCGGGGCGGCTGATGTTCGGCTCCGATTGGCCGGTGTGCCTGCTGGCCGCCGATTACGGGCAGGTTGTGGAGTTGGCCCGGCAGCTGACTGCGGGCCTCGGAGACCGGCAGCGGTCGGCGGTGTTCGACGCCACGGCTCGCGAGGTGTACGACATTTAGGACCTTTAGCCTCTACCGAACACCGCGCCCCGGGGCTTGCGGCCTGCTCCGTTCGGCGTAGCCTGGCGATGCCCGTCTCACCCCGCCCCCTCGGTGAGGCGGGCGTTAACTTGTGCCGCCGTGGAAAGGCCCGCGCCGCGCTGAGCGCCGCCGGAGTGGGGCGAACGGACTGTTCGCGTCGATAGGCGGAGTAAACAGGCCGTTCGCTTCTCCTTCCGCAACCGTCACCGGGTGCGGGTGACCTTCTTCAGGCCTCGCGGGTTGTCGGGGTCGGATCCGCGGGCCAGCGCCAGCCCGAGGGCCAGCTGCTGGACCGGTAGGACCTCCAGCACCGGTGCCAGCTCCTCGACGCAGTCCGGCACCTGGATGCGGTGCGAGGCGCGCACGTCCGATGCCGCCGAGCCGATGGCGCAGACGTCCGCCCCGCGTTCGTGGACCACGTCGAGCACCTCGCGCATCGCGTCGCCGCCGCGCCCCTTGCTGCACATCGCGAGCACCGCGGTGTCCTCGTCGACCGCCGCGACCGGGCCGTGCAGCAGGTCGGCGCCGCTGTAGGAGCGGGCCGACAGATAGCTGGTCTCGGCAAGCTTCAGCGCCGCTTCGGAGGCGGTGGCCAGCGAGAAGCCGCGGCCGGTGGTGACCATCCGCTCCGCGAAGCGGTACCGGCGCACCGCGTCGTCCACCACCTTCTGAACCGCGTCCAGGGCGGTCGCGGCCAGCTCGGGGATTGGCTCCACGTTCGTGCCGGTCCCGCCCCGGACCGCGTCGATGAGCAGGTACAGGGCGAGCAACGTCGCGCTGTAGGTCTTGGTCGCGGCCACCGCCTTCTCGCGGCCCGCTCGGATGTCCACCGACAGCTCCGCAGCGGAGTTCAGCGGCGAGTCCGCAGTGTTGGTGACCGCGACCGTCAGCGCGCCGCGCTTGCGGCCGGACTCGGTGACCTCCAGCAAGTCCGGGGACCCGCCGCTCTGGCTGACCGACACCAGTAGCACGTCGGTCAGGTCCGGTTGTGCGCCGTAGAGCGTGGTCGTCGATGGCGATGCCAGCCCGACGGGCAGTTCGAGCAGGACTTCGATCAGGTATTTCGCGTAGAGCGCGGCGTGGTCGCTGGAGCCACGCGCGGCCAGCAGCGCGAAGCGCGGCCGGCGCTGCGCGATCGTCGCGGCGACCTCGGCGATCGCTTCCCGGCCGGCTAGCAGGTCGGCAAAGATCGCGGGCTGCTGGGAGATCTCGTCGGTCATGTGCTGACCGGGGGTGGCGGTCATCAGGCCCATCCCTTCCCTTCAGGTCTAGACCAATACTATGTGGGGTTGCCGCGGGTTGTCAGGCGCGAAGCGCCGCTAGCCCTTCACTGCGCCCGCCGTGACGCCCGACACCATCTTGCGCTGCACCGCCAGGAAGAACGCCAGGACCGGCAGCGTGAACAAGGTGGCCGAGGCCATCGTCGCGCCCCAGTCCGTGCCGAACGCGCTCTGGAAGGTCTTCAGGAACACCGGCAGCGTCTGGAGGTCCTCGGAGCGCATGAAGATCAGCGCGTACAGGAACTCGTTCCATGCCGTGATGAACGCGAACACCGAGGTGGCCACCAGGCCCGGCCCCAGCAGCGGCAGGGTGACCCGCCGGAACGCCTCGGCCCGGCCGCAGCCGTCCACCATCGCGGCCTCCTCTAAGTCCATCGGGATCCCGTCGATGAACCCGCGCAGCGACCAGATGGTGAACGGCAGCGTCGTGATCCAGTAGACGAGGATCAGCGAGGGCAGCTTGTTCAGCAGCCCCAGATCCCGCATGAACAGGAACATCGGCACCATCAGCGCCTCGAACGGCACCATCTGCGCGATCAGCACGAGCATCAGGAAGCCCTTGCGCCCGCGGAACCTGAACCGGCTCATCGCCAGCGCCGCCAACGTGCCCGCGACCAGCGAGCAGCCCACTGCGGTGAGCGTGACCAGCAGGCTGTTGCCCAGGTAGCGGAGGAAGTCCGAGCCCAGCAGCGCGGTCGCGTAGTTCTGCAACGTGACCGAGTTCGGCACCAGGTCGTAGGACGTCGACAGCACCTCGCCGCGTGGCTTGAGCGAGCTGGCGAACATCCAGTACGTCGGGAACGCGAACACCAGCGCGATGGCCACGGCCAGCACCGACAACCCGATCCGGCGGGTCCTCACAGCTCCACCTCCTGAGAGCGCAGCAGCAGCCGCAGGTACTGGGCGCAGACGACGACGAGCACGAGCACCATCAGCACGCTGACCGCGGCGGCCACGCCGAAGTGCTTACCCGCGATGCCTTCGAGGTACTGCATGACCGGCAACGTGGTGCTCCCGCCGTCCGGGCCGCCCTCGCGCATCGCCCACACCTGCGAGAACACCTTGAAGTCCCACAGGATCGACAGGAACGTCACGATCATCAGCACCGGCTTGAGGTGCGGCCAGGTGATCGAGGTGAACGTTTGCCAACCGCCCGCGCCGTCGATCCCGGCCGATTCGTAGAGGTCCTTGGAGACCCCGAGCAGCGCGGCGTACAGCGTCATCGCCACAAACGGCACGGCCTGCCAGACGATCAGAATGCCCACCACGGTCAGTGTGCTGGTGCCGCTGGAGAACCAGGAGTTCCCGGCGAAGGAGTCGAAGCCGAGCAGCACCAGCGTCTTGTTCAAGATGCCGTACTGCTGGTCGAAGATCCACTGGAATACCGTGGTCGCGGCCAGCTGCGGCAGCGCCCAGGCCAGTAGCAGGCTGACCTGCAGTACTACCCGCGGGACCGCCGGCACGTGCTTCATCAGCAACGCCAGCAGCAGGGCGCCGACCACCGTGGTCACCACGATGCACGCGGTGAACACCACGGTCCGGACCGTGACGGTCCAAAACTCGGGGTTGGAGAGGATCTGGGCGTAGTTGTCGAAGCCGATCCAGGTGAACTCGCCGCGGGTGAGCTCACCGAGGTCGAGCTTGCGGAAGCTGGTCACGACGACGTTCACCGCGGGCCAGCCGAGCAGGGTGATCAGGGCGAGCACCGCGGGGGCGAGCAGCAGGTACGGCATCGCCTCCCGGACTCGCGGGCGGCGCCGGGCGCCGGGCACCACGGGCGAACCCGCAGTGCCCGGCGCCGGGCGGGTATGCGTGGCGGTCATGGTCAGTTTTTGCCCGCCAGCGCCTTGGTGATTTTGTCGTTCGCCTCCATCGTGGCGTCGACGACCGACTTCTGGCCGGTCAGCACCGCCGTCATCATGTCCTTCAGCGGGTTGTGCCCGGACTCGATGGCCGCCCACTGCGGGACCGCCGGCGGCACCTTGCCGTTTCTCGACGCAACGGCCATGGCCGCGCTGACCGGGTTTTTCTCCAGCGAGTTGGTGTCTTGCGAGGCGCCCGGCACGACGCCGCTGTCGGCGATCTGGGTCTGGTATTTCTGGCTGGTCAGCAGCTTCAGCCAGTCCTTGGCGGCCGCGGCGTCGGCGCTGCCCGCCGGGATGGCCAGGGTGGAGCCGCCGAGGAAAACCGGGGCGGTCTTGCCGGGGTGCTTCGACGGGATCGGGAAGGCGCCGGAGAGCTCGGCGATCTGCGGGTTCGTCTTCGCCGCTGTCTGCACCTCCCAGGGCAGCGCGATCATCATCGCGACCTTGCCCTTGGCGTACACCTCGGCCTGCTGCGGCTCGGCCTCGTCGGTGTCGGCCGGGGCGGACGTCTCCGAGGTCTTGACCAGCTGCTGGTAGAACTCGACGCCCTCGCGGGCCCCGGGGGTGTCCAGGGCGCCCTTGTAGTTGGCGCCGTCGCGGACGGCGAGGTCGCCGCCGGAGTCCCAGATGAACGACAGCAACGCGTACCAGGACTGGCCCGGCAGGTAGAGCGACTGGAAGTCGGGGTCCGCGCCGTGCTTCTGCTCAAGCTTGGTGATCGTGGCGAGCAGCTCGTCGCGGTTGGTGGGTGGCTGGGTGATGCCGGCCTGCTGGAACAGCTCCTTGTTGTAGACGAAGACGCGGTTGGCGGCGTAGAACGGCACGGCGTATTGCTTGCCCTCCCACGCGCCGGACTCGGCCAGCGCCGGCACCCACTGCGACTTGTTCATGCCCTCGGCGTCGCCCGTGAGGTCCAGCAGCGTGCCCGCGGAGGAGAACTGCGCGGTCTGGCTGTTCCCGAGCTCGATCACGTCCGGCGGGTCGTTGCTGGTCAGGGCGGTGGTCAGGCGATCCTGGATGCCGTTCCACTGCTGGATCTGGTAGTCGACCTTCATGCCCGGGTGGGCCTGTTCGAACTCCTTGTTGAGCTTGTCGATCAGCACGTCGGGCGCCGAGCCGTCCATCAACCAGACGGTCAGCTTGTTGTCGCTCTCGCCAGCCCCGCCGCCGCAGCCGGCGAGTGTCAACGACAGGGCGGCTGCCGCTGCGCGTGCTCTCCAGGTCTTCAACGTTCGCCCCTTCCTCCGCGCCAGTGCGGAGCCGCGGGTGCTGAACCGAACACCCGCCGTTTTGGTGTAGACCAATGTGATGAAGATTGTGGTCCGTGGCACGCGATGTCAAGACTTTTCAGCGCTACTGTTCATGCACGAATAAGGCTGGCTTGAGCTTCGGGCGCTCGTGCATCGTGACGGCAACCCCGCCGTCCGCGACGCTCGCACGGCCGACTCTCGGACATGCTGAGGTATAGGACTCGGCATGGCGACGACTCGACGCCTCGGGGAGCGGAACAATGGCGGCAAGGTTGCGGTAGGAGGAACGATGCTCGAAACGTCCGTGTCCGGTGGGGCAGACTCGCCCGGACGCGCACAACGCGAACCGAAGTACTGGGGACTCAAGCAACACCTGCTGGACATGCTCCGATCCCTGCCGCCGGGTGCGCCGATTCCTACCGAGCGCTCGCTGGCCGCCGAGTTCGACGTCTCGCGCACGACGGTGCGCCAGGCGCTGGCCGAGCTGACCGTGGAAGGGCGGCTGCTGCGGGTGCAGGGCAAGGGCACCTTCGCGGCCAAGCCGAAGGTCGCCCAGCGACTGCAGCTGAGCAGCTACACCGAGGACATGCGTGCCCAGGGGCGCCAGCCCACCTCGCGCTTGCTGGAGGTCGTCGAGGAACCGGCCGCGGAGGAACTGGCCGCGCTGCTCGGGACCAAGCCGAGCTCGACCGTGCTGCGGCTGCGCCGCCTGCGGTTGGCCGACGGCGAGCCGATGGCCATCGAGACCACCCACCTGCCGCTGGCCAGGTTCCGCGGACTGACCGGTCGGCTGGAATCCGGCGGCTCCCTGTACCAGGTGCTGCGCGAGAACTTCGACGTCGAGCTCGGGCACGCCGAGGAGACGATAGAGACAGCGCTCGCCAGCCCGGAGGAGGCCGAGCTGCTCGGCTCCGACGTCGGCCTGCCGATGCTGCTGCTGTCCCGGCACTCGTTCGACACCGAGGGGCGCCCGGTGGAATGGGTGCGGTCGATCTACCGCGGCGACCGCTACAAGTTCGTCGCGCGGCTCAACCCGCCCAACTGAACCGGCGCGCCGGTTTTGCGCTAAACGCGCCGGTTTTGCGCTAAACGCGCCGGTTTGCGCTAAACGCGCCGGTTTGCGCTAAAACTGTGTTTTCTCCGTTTGAAGGGCACCCCGTCGGGTGCCCCTCGTCGTTGTGGGCCGCGGCGTTACGCGTAAGTGGGAGTCCTCACGGTTCGGCAACGTTATGGAGAAACCGCTTGTGCTCCCCCGTTAGAACGTTCTGGAGAGAGTGCATCAAGAGCGTGGGAGCCATGGTCAGGCAGAAAGAGGAGTCCGGCGAGCAGGAATCGGCAGAGGAGGGGGAGAAGTCCAGGAAGAAGCTCGACCTGTCACCGACTCAGGTCGCGGGAGCGGCGCTGGCCTCGGTGACCGCGGCCTTCCTGGGATCCCGGCTCGGGGTGGCGGGCACGATGCTCGGCGCCGCGCTGACGAGCGTGGTCATCACCGTGGGCGGGGCGCTCTACCAGCGGTCGTTCGACAGCGCGAAGGCGAAGGCCGTGCACGCCGCCGCGAAGGCCTCCGAGAAGCGGCTCAAGCGGACCACCGTCACGCGCTTCGTGTCGAAGGAGGGCCAGAAGGTCGAGGCGACGCGGCACATCCGCCTGACGCCCGGCATGCACTGGCCGGGCGGGGAAACGGTGGTGGACGAGGACCGCACGGCGAAGATCGACACCGAGGCCGCCACCCGAATGCTGAGCTGGCCCGGAACGGAGCAGGCGACCGAGGTCGTCGAGAGGGGGCCGAGCTCCGATCGGCGCAAGCTCCGGGGCCGGTGGGTCGTGGTGGCCGCTAGCTGCGCGGCGGCTTTCGTGCTGAGCATGCTGATCGTCACCGGCGTCGAAGGTGTGACCGGCAAGCCGCTTTCCGGTGGCGACGGCGGAACGACGCTCGGCCAGGTGCTGCACCGCGATTCGCAGCCAATGCCCAGCGCCCCGGCCAAGCCGGCCAAGCCGCAGGAGACCCCGAGCGAGCAGCCGCAGCCGTCGATGGAGGTGAAACCCACCCAGCAGCCGGCGGAGCAACCCACCGCGGAGGCCCCGGCACCCACCCAGCAGCCGACGCAGGCTCCGACCTCGACCGAGCCGCCGAGTCAGGCACCGGAATCGGGCGTCGTCGACCCGCGCGACCCCGCCGCTAGGACGGGTGAGCTGCAGCAGTCCACTTCTGGGCGATAAAAACCACAGGTCAGGCGCCCCTGTGCAACTCGATCGAGTTGCGCACGGGGCGTTTTGGACGCTATGGGGCGAAAGAGAGATGTGGGGCTGGTGATTTCCTCTGATACTGGATCGGCGACGGGGCTCTGAGATCCAGCTCATAGAGGGAGACATCAGATGAAGCGCAGACTCGCGGCCCGGGTGGCCGGGACCGTGATGTTGGCGACGGGGACAGTGGCCGCGCTGACCATGCCAGCCACCGCCACCACTGAAACCGCGCCGCTCGCGAGCGAAGCGGTGACCCTGCTCGACGCGATGCAGCGCGATCTGGGACTCGACCGGGACCAGGCCCTCCAGCGGCTCGACCAGGAAGCCGACGCCAATCGCGCGGAGCAGCAGCTCCGCGGCTCGCTGGGTGGCACCTTCGGCGGGGCGTACTTCGACCCGGCGAGGGGCAAGCTCGTCGTCGGCGTCACCGACCCGGCCGCCTTCGACGCGGTGCGGGCGGCCGGTGCCGAGCCCACGCTTGTCGACTACTCCATCGAGGAGCTCAACGGGGTAGTCGAGGGCCTGAACCTTCGCAGCGCCGCAGCCCCCAAGCAGGTTTCCGGCTGGTACGCCGACAGCCGCACAAACTCCGTCGTCGTCACCACCAGGTTGGGCAGTGCCGTTGAGGCGGCGCAGTTCGTGCGGTCCACTGGCGTTCTCTCGGACGCGGTGCGGGTTGTGGAGTCGATCGAGAACCCGCGCACCTTGGCCGACGTAATCGGTGGCAACGCCTACTACATCGGCAGCGCCCGCTGTTCGGTCGGGTTTTCGGTGCGGGGCGGCTTCGTGACCGCCGGGCACTGCGGCAACGAGGGCGACACCACGTCGCAGCCCACTGGCCGGTTCGAGGGCTCGTCGTTCCCGGACAACGACTACGCCTGGGTCCGGGTCGGTGCCGAGGAGACTCCGAGGGCGCTGGTGAACCAGTACAACGGCAGCAACGTCAGCGTGGCCGGCTCCACCGAGTCCGCCGTGGGCGGGTCCATCTGCCGTTCCGGTTCCACCACGGGCTGGCGCTGCGGTTCGGTGCAGGCCAAGAACCAGACCGTGCGATACCCGCAGGGCACCGTGACCGGCCTGACCCGCACCGACGTCTGCGCAGAGCCCGGTGACTCCGGTGGTTCGTGGCTGTCCGGCAACCAGGCCCAGGGCGTGACCTCGGGCGGTTCGGGCGACTGCACCTCCGGCGGCACGACCTACTTCCAGCCGGTGAACGAGATCCTCCAGGCCTACGGCCTGAGCTTGCTCACCCAGTAACTCCCCGACCGGCCCCGGCGATCAGCCAGGGGCCGCGTCATGTCCGGAGTGTCACGGTTTCAGTGCAACTGCTCTCGGTGCACGTTCGGTGCGGGCCAGGGATCGACGGGCGTCAGCCCAGGCGGTCGCGGAGTTCTCGGGCTGCCGCCCGGGGGTCCTCGGCTTCGGTGATCGCGCGGACCACGACGATCCGCTCCGCCCCGGCCTTGAGTGCCTCGTCGAGGTTGTCCGGGCCGATGCCGCCGATCGCGAACCACGGCCGACCGTGCCCGCGGTGCTCCGCGGCGTGCTCCACCAGGTCGAGCCCAGCCGCCTGGCGCCCCGGCTTGGTCGGGGTCGTCCACACCGGACCGGTGCAGAAGTAGTCCACACCGGGTTCGGTGGCCGCGGCATCGGCCTGCACCACGTCGTGCGTGGACCGGCCGATCACGACGTGCTCGCCGACGATGCGCCGGGCGATCTCTACCGGCAGGTCGTCCTGCCCGAGATGCAGGATGTCGGCCTCGGCAGCCATCGCTACGTCAGCGCGGTCGTTCACCGCGAGCAGCGCGCCGTGCCGCACGCAGGCCTCGGCCAGCACCTCCAGCGCCGCCA
This sequence comes from Saccharopolyspora sp. NPDC000995, assembly GCF_053599315.1. NCBI lineage: Bacteria > Bacillati > Actinomycetota > Actinomycetes > Pseudonocardiales > Pseudonocardiaceae > Saccharopolyspora > Saccharopolyspora sp. NPDC000995. The sequence goes on along the minus strand of NZ_JBSFLZ010000043.1, from coordinate 32,237 downwards.
GCTCGTGGCGGGCCTCCAGCGGAGCGCCGTTCGGTTTCTTGTCCCGCAGCTGGATGATGTCGACCCCGCCGGCCAAGGCGGCGTCCGCGAGCTCCGCGAGATCACCGCGCTCGGTGCGCGCGTCGGTGCACAGGTATAGCCGCGATTCGTCGAGGCGGGCGCGGATGCCGAAGCCGTCCAATCCAGGCATGTTCCACAGGGTAGCCCCCTGCGGCGCGGTCGCCGGACGCGCTTGGCGCTCACGCCCCGGGCATCGTGAAAATTGCTCGACCTCGCTCCTGACGTCGCGATCCTCGCCCGGTACGGTGGTCCTCGGTGAGCACGGGAGTCCGGGTACCGGGCTGAGAGGGGGCGTTGGCCCCGACCGTCGAACCTGATCCGGGTCATGCCGGCGCAGGGAGCGTGAAGTGTCTGAAGGACGGAAGAAGTACGTCGTCGTTGTCGGCGGCGGCGTGATCGGCATGTCCGTGGCCTGGCGCGCAGCCGCCGCGGGACATCGGGTGCAGCTCGTCGACGCCGAACCGGCGTCCGGGGCTTCCAACGTGGCCGGCGGGATGCTGGCGCCGATCGCCGAGGCGTGGCCCGGCGAAGAGGAACTGCTGGAACTGGGCGAGGCGTCGCTGCGGCTGTGGCCGGCGTTCGCCGACGAGCTCGGTCGAGCCTCCGGCCTGCCTTCGGGATTGCGCCGTGAGGGAACCCTGGTCGTCGGCGTGGACAGCGCCGACCGGGCCGAGCTGGACAGCCTCGTCGATCACCTCGCCCGGCTCGGCCGCACCGTCACCCGCCTGACCAGCCGGGAGGTGCGACACCTGGAGCCATCCCTGGGACCGGCGGTGCGCGGTGGGCTTGAGGTGCCGGGCGACCTCGCGGCCGACAACCGCCTCGCGCTGGCTGCGCTGCGCGCGGCCGCCGCTGCGGCAGGCGTCGATTTCGTCGCCGCGAACGCGAAGCGGGTCCGGCCTGGCGCGGTGGAGCTCGAAGACGATTCCACTGTGGACTGCGATGTCGCGGTGATCGCGGCGGGCGTCCACTCGGGCGCGCTGCACCCCGCGTTGAAGGACCGAATCCGGCCGGTGAAAGGCGAAATCCTCCGCCTGCGCGCGCGGACCACGGCGCTGCCGCCGCCCAGCCGCACGATCCGCGGCCCGGTGCGCGGACGGCAGACCTATCTGGTGCCGCGCGACGACGGCGGGCTGGTGCTCGGCGCCACCCAGTACGAAGTCGGGTTCGACACCGAGGTCACCGTGGGCGGGGTGCGGGACCTGATCGCCGCCGCCGAGCGGCTGATGCCGGGTATCACCGAGTACCAGCTCGTCGAGTCCGCGGCCGGGTTGCGCCCGAGCACCGACGACAACCTGCCGGTGATTGGCTGGCTGGAACCTGGTGTGCTGGCGGCCACCGGGCATCACCGCGGCGGCTTCCTGCTCGCCCCGGTCACCGTCGAGGCGGTGCTCGCGCTGCTGCACGGCGAGGAGCCTGCCACCGAGATCAAGGCCGCCGATCCGAGCCGATGGGGAGGACAGCAGTGCACGTCGTGATAAACGGGGAGACCCGGCAGGTAGCCGCCGACGCAGTGCTCGCGACGGTGCTGCAGGAATTCGGGGTGCCCGACCGGGGCGTGGCCGTGGCGCTGGACGGGGCGGTGGTGCCGCGTGCCATGTGGCCGGGCACCACGCTGAGCCCCGATGCCACCATCGAGGTCCTCACCGCAGTGCAAGGAGGGTGACGTGGCTCCGCCCCACCCGGATGAGGGGCTACAACCCGGAAGGTTGCGGGCCAGCCCGAACCGACCCGTTGCGGGGCAGATGAAGTACATGCGCCTCGAACCGGAGCATCGGTTTCCGCGCCACCCGAACCCATCATTAGGAGAGTTATGGACGACCCGTTGGTGATCGCAGGCCGCGAGTTCGGTTCGCGCCTGATCACCGGGACCGGAGGGGCGACGAACCTCGCGGTCCTGGAGCGTGCGCTGATCGCGTCCGGAACCGAGCTGACGACAGTGGCGATGCGCCGCTCAGACGCCGGCGGCGGCACCGGGGTGCTCGACCTGCTGCGCAAGCTCGGCATCGAAGCCCTGCCGAACACGGCGGGCTGCCGGACGGCGGCTGAGGCCGTGTTGACCGCGCAGCTGGCGCGGGAGGCGCTGGAGACGAACTGGGTCAAACTGGAGGTAGTCGCCGACGAGGACACCCTGCTGCCCGACCCGGTGGAGCTGCTCGACGCCGCGGAACAGCTGGTCGACCAGGGCTTCGTGGTGCTCGCCTACACCAACGACGACCCGGTGCTGGCGCTGAAGTTGGAGGAGGTCGGCTGCGCGGCGGTGATGCCGCTCGGTTCGCCGATCGGCACCGGCCTGGGCATCCGGAACGCGCACAACATCGAGATGATCGTCTCTCGCGCATCGGTGCCGGTCGTGCTGGACGCGGGCATCGGCACGGCCTCGGACGCGGCGCTGGCGATGGAGCTCGGCTGCTCCGCCGTCCTCCTGGCCACTGCGGTGACCCGCGCCCAGGACCCGGAGCGCATGGCGGCGGCGATGCGAGCGGCGGTCGAGGGAGGCCGCCTGGCGTCCCTGGCGGGCCGAATTCCCAAGCGCTTCTGGGCCCAGGCCTCCAGCCCCGGCCGTCCGCTGGAGTGAGAGCGGAGGGCGCTGGCCGACCGGGACCGGCTCACCAGAACCGGTCGGGGGCTGGCCGGTCCCTGCCGAGCCGCCAGCCCACACCGATGCCGATGAAGCCGTCCACGATCATGATCGCCGCGCCGGCGCCGACCGCCAGCAGCTTGGCGGCCAGCACCAGCGACATCATCCGGGTTCGGTACCCGGGTCAGCGGATGTGGAGGCGTTCGGGGCGGACGAAGCTGATCGTGTAGCTCTTCCACGGGCTGTCGTAGCCGAAGGTCCGGTCGATCGCCTGGCGGGCGTGCAGGGCGTTCTCCACCAGCGAGCTCGCCAGCAGCTCCGTCGCCGGGGCGCTGCCCGCCGGCACGTCCGGGATCTTCGCCGTCGGCTTGCCGCCCAGCAGGTCGTCCACCGCGCGCAGCGCCGGAACCGCGACTGCCTGCTCGGCTTCAGGCCGGAACGCGAGCGTCGCGACGTCCTGCCGCAACGCGTCGAGCGCGATTGCCGCCGCACGCGTAGCGCGGTCGTCGTCGGTCTCCTCACCGGTCCCGTCGAGCATTGCCGGCATGCCCAGCAGGTCCTGGGTGCGCCGCAGCGCCAGCACGTTCGCCGCCTGCAGCGCCACGGGCAGATCGACGCCCTGGCCGGCCGCTCGCACGCTGCGCAGCAGTTCGGACACCGCCCACACCGTGGACCGCACCGCGCCGCGCACGTCCGGCAGGATGCTGCTGGGCAGGACCAGGTAGCTGACGTAGCCGACGCTCAGCGCGATGGCCGCTCCGACCGCGGTGTTCGCCGCGAAGCTGATGCCCACGTTGACCAGCGGTCGGTCCAGCCGCATCGCCTGGTCGACGACGGTCACCACGATCAGGCAGCCGAGCAGCGCCTGGTAGTCCGCGCGCAGCCGTGTCATGTTCAGCAGCATGCCGCCGATCACCAGCGGCACCAGCAGGAACGTCCCCGGCAGCAGGGTGATCAGCACGGCTAGTGCGGTCACGCCCAGCACCGCGCCACCGGTCCGCTCCAACGCGCCGGTCATGCTGTCCCGCGCCGCTGGCTGCAGCACGACGTACAGCGCGAGCAGCAGGCTGGACGCCGAGGGGTCGCGCAGCAGCAGGACGATCACCATGCCGAAGGCGACCGCGAGGGTGCAGCGCAGCGCGTGCCGGAACAGCGACGAGCGGAACGAGAGGTGCGCGCGGACCGCGCCCATGACCCGCTCCCGGCGCGCGCCTGGAGCCGGCGGCGGCAGCGGGGTCTCGACGCGGCGCATCACCGCGGCGCGGATCCGGTCCAGCCCCTGGTTGAGGCCCTGGACCACGTCCGGCAGGTCCTGCCGTCCGCCGCGCGCCACCACGGCCTGCGCCGGGTCGCGGCGAGCCGCGGCTGGCAGTCCGGTGCAGGCGCGGGAGCGCACTGCACGGGCGAGTTCGGCGGCGACCTGGTCGGCCTCCGCGACGATCTGCTCAAGGCGGGCGGCTTCCGCCCGGTCGCTCTGCTGGGCCTGCGCGAGCAGGGTTTCGCGCGCCGCGCGGGAGCGAGCCGCGCCGGCCAGCACCTGGCCGAGCCAGGTGGCCGAACCGTCGGCGCGCCACGCGGCGGCGGCCGATTCGACCACGCCTGGCCCGGGTTCGAGCAGCGTTCGGGCGACCGCCACGCGAGTCGCCCTGGTCGGATCGCCGAGGCCGATGATCACCCGCAGGACCAGTGCGAACAGCGCGCCGGCTGCGGTCGAGGCGAGCAGCATCAGCACCGGCTGGTCGGAGCCGATCCCGGTGGTGGTGGACACCAGCGTCGCGGCGGCGAAGGTCTGCCCGCCGATGCGGTAGTGCTCGCCCAGCGCGGGCAGCATGCCGCTGCCGAAGACCACCAGCGCCACCGCGAGCCCGGCCAGCACCGGGATGTTCACCAGCAGCGGGCCGACGGTCATCACGAGCACCAGCGCCGGGGTGAACCAGACGAACCGGCGCAGGTCGGATCGCAGCGACTGGCCGCCGGTGGCTACCAGCGCCAGCACCGCGGTCAACCCGGCGATCAGCGCCGGGGTCTGCAGGTCGAAGATCCATCCGATGGCGGTGCCGGCCACCACGGCGACGAGCGCCAGCATGGCGTACTGCCGCTGTCGGGGGTCCGGCGCTCCTGCCTCGGTGGCCAGCAGTCCCCGCACTCGTGTCCACACCGATTTAGCCACGCTGTTGCAAACCCCTGTCGTCGTCGTGCGCGCAGCGCGCAGCAGACCGCAACCGCGGATGTCCCGCAGTCTCGGGAAATACGCGCTTCTCAACCACTGTGTCGATGGGGCACGCCATTCGGGTTACATATCCGGGACAAAAATCACTCTATTAGGGGGGCGGTTGGGGGTTTCAAAAGGAGCGAGGGCTGACGCTCCAGAACGTCGACACCGGGCCCACCCCGGCCCCGAGCGGGTACGCGTGCGAGACGCTGCGGGTGACGAACCGCTTCCCGCTGCGCACCGCGTCCGGCATCGAGGCACCCTTCGCCAAAGCGGCCGTGATCGCCGAGGCGAACACGTCGCCCGCGCCGTGGGTGTGCACCGTCGCGTAGCGGGGGCCGGGCAGCGGGATCGCCTCGTTGCCGTCGAAGAGCACGTCGATGCACTCCGGGTCGTCGGCCAGGTGACCGCTCTTCACCAGCACCCACTGCGGGCCGAAGTCGAAGATGGCCTTCGCGGCGTCGAGCAGGTCCGCGCGGGTGCGGGCGTCGATCCCGGTCAGCAGCCGGACCTCGTCGAGGTTCGGGGTGACCAGCGTGGCGCGCGGAAAAGCCTTGTACCGCAAGGCATCCAGCGCGTCCGGGCGCAGCAGCGGTTCGCCGCTGCGGGAGGCCGCGACCGGGTCCACGACGAACGGCGTGCGGGCTTCGCGGCCGATGCCGTGCTTGTCGCAGGCGTCCAGCACGGCCTCGATGGTGGCGGCCGAGGCGAGCACCCCGGTCTTTGCCGCGTCCACACCGATGTCCGAAGCGACCGCGTCGACCTGCGCGGCGACGGTCTCCGGCGGGATCTCCACCAGGCCGGTGACGCCGACGGTGTTCTGCGCGGTCACCGCGGTGACCGCGGTCATGCCGTGCACGCCAAAGGCGAAGAAGGTGCGCAGGTCCGCGTGCATCCCGGCACTGCCGCCGGAATCCGATCCTGCGATGGTCAACGCGGTCGGAGGGGCGGTGTCGTTCGCGGGCCGGACTTCGTGCCCGGCCGAGATCTCGTGCATCCACCTCATGTTACGGCCCGGCTCCTACCGATCGTCCAGGGCGCGAGGCAACGTTTCCGCAGGCCAGCCACCGTGAGCGCTGATAGGCGCTACATCGCCCAAAAGCACTCGCGGGCAATGACCTGTGGAAACGGCCCGGTCTTTTGTTTTTGATGCGCCGGAGGCGCTTAGCCGGCCTACGACACTTGCACCGCCGCGGGTTCTCAGACGCCGCCTGGTGAGGACTGCCCCGAAGCCGCGTATCAGGTCATACACCGGTCGGGATCGGCGGAGTCCAGGCGGCGTCTGAGGTTGCGCTACTCGCATCGCCACGCAAGGCGAGGCTGGAGCACTGTCGCCGGATCTAGTCGGCGAGCGGGAGGTAGACCTTGCCTCCAGCGTCCGCGAACTCCTCGGACTTCTTCTGCATGCCCGCTTCGATCGCCTCGACGCTCGTCAGGCCTCGCTCCTCGGCGAACCTGCGGACGTCCTGGGTGATCTTCATCGAGCAGAACTTCGGCCCGCACATCGAGCAGAAGTGCGCCGTCTTGGCCGGTTCGGCGGGCAGCGTCTCGTCGTGGAACTCGCGCGCGGTGTCCGGGTCCAGCGACAGGTTGAACTGGTCCGTCCAGCGGAACTCGAACCGCGCCGTGGACAGCGCGTCGTCCCGCTCCTGCGCGCGCGGGTGGCCCTTGGCCAGGTCGGCGGCGTGCGCGGCGATCTTGTATGTGATCACGCCGGTCTTCACGTCGTCCCGGTTTGGCAGCCCTAGGTGCTCCTTCGGGGTGACGTAGCAGAGCATCGCGGTGCCCGCCTGGGCGATCATCGCCGCGCCGATGCCGGAGGTGATGTGGTCGTAGGCGGGGGCGATGTCGGTGGTCAGCGGCCCGAGCGTGTAGAACGGCGCCTCGCCGCACAGCTGCTCTTCCAGCCGCACGTTCTCGGCAATCTTGTGCATCGGGACGTGCCCCGGACCCTCGATCATCACCTGCACGTCGTGCTCCCGGGCGATGTGGGTGAGCTCGCCGAGGGTCTCCAGTTCGGCGAACTGCGCGCGGTCGTTGGCGTCCGCGATGGAGCCGGGCCGCAGGCCGTCGCCGAGGGAGAACGTGACGTCGTAGTCGCGCAGGATCTCGCAGAGCTCGCTGAAGTGCGTGTACAGGAAGCTCTCCCGGTGGTGCGCCAGGCACCACGCGGCCATGATCGAGCCGCCCCGGGACACGATGCCGGTGACCCGGTTCGCGGTCAACGGCACGTAGCGCAGCAGCACCCCGGCGTGCACGGTCATGTAGTCCACGCCCTGCTCGCACTGCTCGATGACGGTGTCGCGGTAGATTTCCCAGGTCAACTCGGCCGGATCGCCGTTGACCTTCTCCAGCGCCTGGTAGATCGGCACGGTGCCGATCGGCACCGGCGAGTTGCGCAGGATCTGCTCGCGGGTCTCGTGGATCCGCTTGCCGGTGGACAGGTCCATGACGGTGTCGGCGCCCCATCTGGTGGCCCACACCATCTTCTCCACCTCCTCCTCGACGGAGGAAGTCACCGCGGAGTTGCCGATGTTGGCGTTGACCTTCACCAGGAACTTCTTGCCGATGATCATCGGCTCGCTCTCCGGGTGGCGGCGGTTGGCGGGGATCACTGCCCGGCCGCTGGCCACCTCGTCCCGGACCAGTTCCGCCGGGACCCCTTCGCGAGTCGCGATGTATTCCATCTCCCGAGTGATGACGTCGGCCCTGGCCCAGCTGAGCTGGGTCCGGTGCTCCCGGCCGTCGGTCCACTCCGCTCGCATCCGCTGAAGTCCACTATGGACGTCAACGTTGGCGTTCTCGTCGGTGTACGGCCCGGAGGTGTCGTACACGTCGAGGTGCTCGCCGTTGGTCAGCTCGATGCGGCGGAATGGCACTTGCAGGCCGGATTCGGTGTTCCGGAACACCTTTCGCGAGCCGCTGATCGGCCCGGTGGTGATCTGGGTTCCGTTCTCGGACGTGTTCGGACGCACGTCGGCCACTGCCATCCACTCCCTACGCCGGCATTACCCGGTCAGGTTCGTGCGGTCGGCGGCCCCGGAGTTCTCCAGCCGCCCTCTCAGCCCGCTGTTGGTGCGAGCTCCCGCGGTTTTGTTTTGTCGCGGCCCGAGGCTAGCCGGACCCGCCGAACCTGCCAACCCCCGTTCGCCACGATGACGGCAACGCGGATTGCCATTAGGCTCGTTGACCAGGGCGATCGCAACTTTGTCAGGGGTGATGATTACGGTGTGCGATGACATCGATACAGGAAGTGATCGCGCTATGACCGCTGCCCCTGCGCTTGAACGCTCGACCTGGTATGAGCTTGTTGAGGCTTGGCAGAGCCTGCAACTGCCGAGCACGGGCTGGCGCGCGGAGATCATTGAAGGAGCGATCGTGATGACGCCGCCGCCGGGAAAACCACACAACAAGGTCAATTCCATTGTGCTCAAGGCGTTGGCCAGGGTGGTCCCCGATAATTGGGAGTTGACTCCCGCGCAGGGGGTGGTCATTCCGGCGACCGGTGAGACCTATGTGCCAGATCTTGCTGTCGTCCCGCGTGAGGCGTTGGACGCAGGGGCTCCGGGTGATCCAGTAGTTGCGGATCAGGTGCTGCTCGCCGTCGAGATCACGTCGCGGAGCAACGCCCGCACTGATCGAGAAACGAAACTCAAAGGATACGCGCTTGGCGGCGTGCCGCTCTACTTGTTGATCGACCGCTTCTGGGCTGGGGGGCCATCGATTTCGTTGTACTCCGACCCGCAATCCGGGAGCTATCAAGAGCTTTGGCGCGCGCCTTTCGGGAAGGTTGTCAAAATTCCTGAGCCATTCAATCTGATGCTCAGTACCAAGGAATTCTGATCAGTCATCGGCGAAGGGGTCGCCGTGTTCGGCCGGGTCCCAGGTCAGGCCGGGGATGCCCCAGCCGTTGCGCTTCACCATCTTCTTCGCCGCCCGGGCGTGGCGGCCGACCAGGCGTTCCAGGTAGAGGTGGCCGTCCAGGTGATCGGTCTCGTGCTGCAGGCAGCGGGCGAAGAAACCGGTCCCCTCGACCTCGATCGGCTTTCCGTCCACATCGGACCCGGTGACCTTCGCCCAGCTCGCCCGGCCGGTCGGGTAGGACTCGCCGGGGACCGACAGGCAGCCCTCCCAGTCGTCGTCCGGGTCGGGCATGGTGTGCGGGATCTCGGAGGTCGTCAGCTCGGGGTTGACCACCAGGCCGCGGTGCTGGACGCCCTCGTCGTCGGGGCAGTCGTAAACGAACAACCTCAAGTCGATGCCGATCTGGTTGGCCGCCAGCCCGACCCCGTTGGCGGCGGCCATCGTCTCGAACAGGTCGTCGACGAGGGTGCGCAACTCGTCGTTGAACCGCTCCACCGGACGGGTGGGGTTGTGCAGCACCGGGTCGCCGACAACGCAGATCGGGTGAACAGCCATGAGCGGGACTTTAGCGCTTTGGGCGCCTGTTGCGCCGGGGTGCTCTCGCGCGTTGCTCGCAGTGTGATCCGCTCCGGCCGCGAATCGGAGCATGGTGTAATTGAGGGGGAATCACAGCCGTGTGATTCCCGCGAACGCGGGAAGTCCCGAATCGCGAGGCGAGGAGCCAGATGGACGCCGCCCAAATGCTGACCGCACAGGAGATCGCCCGTCAGTGCGAACAGCTGGCGCGCCTGCAACAACAGCAGGCAACATCTGATCCGGCACCCGGTCGGCGGTTGCGACTCGCCGAGCCGATCACCCAGCCGATCGAGCGGATCGTGGAACCGCCGCCCCAGCCGGTGCCGCCCCAGCCGTCGGCGCCGGAGAACGAACTCGACGATCGGGCGAGGGGCATCCTCGCCTTCGAGTCGCAGTGGTGGAAACGCGAGGGCATGAAGAAGGAGCGCGCGATCCGCGAGCTGTTCGACATGTCCGCGTCGCGGTACTACCAATTGCTGAACGCGTTGCTGGACAGTCCGGCCGCCGCGCTGGAAGACCCTATGCTGATCAAGAGGCTGCGCAAGGCAAGGGCGGGTAGGCAGCGCGCACGGGCCGCCCAACGACTGGGAATCGAGCTGCACTGATGACTTCAGGGGAACCGTCCACCGGACCCGCCAAGGCCAAGATCATCGGATTCGGTCTGATCGGGGCCGGTGCGATCGCGGCCGTCGTCGGCATCGTCACGCTGGTTTCCGGCGGCGGCGCGTCGAATTCCGCCCAGCCGCTGCCCCCGGAACCGGGCAACAACCCGCCGGTCATGTCACTGACCCAGAATCCGCCCGCCGATTCCGGCGTGGTGCCGCCCGCCATGTCGCAGGTCGCGCCGCCACCGGCCACACAGGACAGCCCGCCGCCCGCGCCGCCGCAGGGCACGCCGAACCGGGACGTGCCCGTCGGTTCTGGCAACGCGACGGCCAAGGTCCTGGTTCGGGTCTACAACAACAGCACGATCAGCGGATTGGCGCACCGAGCCGCGGAGGACTTCCGGAGCTCGGGTTACCAGGTGCCGGAGGTCGGAAACTACGCGGCGGGGCTCATCCCCACCACGACGATCTACTTCCGGCCCGGCACCGTCGAGGAGCAGGAGGCGCAGGAGATGGCGGTCCGCTTCGGAGCACGCGCGGAGCCCCGATTCGTTGGCATCCAGGACGCCACGCCGGGCTTGATCGCGATCATCACCAACGACTACAAGGGCCACGCCAACACCAAGTGACGGTCCCGTTCGAGGTGGAGGGCGCCTGCTACCAACTACATCGGTAGCGGGCGTCCCCACCTCTGCTGGGCGTAAGCCTCCAGGGACGCGAGCTGGGCCGGGTCGAGCGAGGGGCGGATCGCCTGGCGGGCCGTGGCGAGGTGGTCTGCGGAAACCTCCGCTGCAGAAAGGGATTCGCGCATCGCCGTCAGGGCCGCTTCGCGGATCAGGGCCGCGCAGTCGGCGGCGGAGTAGCCGTTGAGCTCCTCGGCGAGGGCGGCGAGGTCCACATCGGAGGCCAGCGGCGTGTTCTTCGCCGCGGATCGCAAGATCGCCACGCGGGCTGTTGCCTCCGGCGGCGGGACGTAGACAAGACGCTCCAGTCGGCCCGGGCGCAGCAGGGCCGGGTCGACCAGCTCCGGGCGGTTCGTGGCGCCGAGTACGACCACGTCGCGCATCGGCTCGACGCCGTCGAGCTCGGTCAGCACAGCGGCGACCACCCGGTCCGCCACCCCGGAGTCCGAGGACTGGCCGCGGCGGGGCGCCAGCGCGTCCACCTCGTCGAGGAACACCAGCGTCGGCGCGGCATTCGCGGCCCGCAGGAACAGCTCGCGGACCGCTCGCTCGGACTCGCCGACCCACTTGTCCATAAGCTCCGCGCCCTTGACCGCGAGCACGTTCAGCCGCCCGCTGCCCGCCAGGGCCCGCACCAGGAACGTCTTGCCGCAGCCAGGCGGTCCGTACAGCAGCACTCCGCGCGGCGGCTCGACCCCGAGCCGGGTGAACGAGTCCGGGTACTGCAACGGCCAGAGCACCGTCTCGGTGAGGGACTGCTTCACCTCGGCCATGTCGCCGACGTCGTCCAGCGTCAGCCCGCCGGTCTGCAAGTTGTCCGATGTGGACATCGAGATCGGCCGGACCGACGACAGCGCGTCCAGCAGGTCCTGCTGCTGGATGCGGGGATCCACGGCGTCGTCCTGGTGCCGCAGCGCAGCGCCGACGGCGGCTTCCCGGCACAGCGCCACCAAGTCGGCGACGACGAATCCAGGGGCGCGCTCGGCGACCTCGGCGAGCCGCACGTCGTCGGTCAGCGGCGCGTTGCGTAGCAGCACGCGCAGCAGGTCCGCGCGGGTGGCGTCGTCGGGGAGGCCGAGGGTGAGCTCCCGGTCCACCATGCCGGGCTCGCGCAGCCTGGGGTCGATCGCCTGCGGCTGCGAGCTGGTGACGACCACGGCGAGCCGGTCGGTGCCGATCGCGTCGCGGATTGCGTCGAGCGCCACGGTGGCCAGCGGCGGCGGCCCGGTGCCCGGCAGCAGGCTCTCGACGTCCGTCAGCAGCAGCACGCACTCGCCCTCCGAGGTGGTGGCGCGGTTGATCGCGTCCTGCAGGCGTTTGGCGGCGGCGCGTGGTTCGAGCGCAGCGACGCTGGGCGCGGCTAGTTCGACTAGGTCAGCGCCGATCGCGCTCGTCACGGCGCGGGCGAGGGTGGCCTTGCCGACCCCGGCCGGGCCGCTGAGCAGCACGCCGAGGTGCGGTTCGGCGCCGAGGCGGCGCAGGAGCTCGGGCTGTTCGAAGGCCAGTCGCAGCCATTCGGTGAGGCGCTTCGCCGTTTCGCGGGAGCCGACGAGGTCGGCGACCGGGACCATCGGCTCGGTCGGCTCGACCGGTGCCGGTTCGGGCTGCGGTGCCGCTTGCGGGGCCGGGGTAGTTCCCGGTGTCGCGCCGTCCCGCCATTCGACCACTGTGGACGGTTGCACGGCCACCGCACCGGGCGGTTCGGTGGCGGCGATGGTGATCAGCTCGTTGGTCCAGGTAATGCCGATGGCCATGGAGAGCTTGCGGCGCACCTCGCCGGCGTTCGCGGTGGTCGCCGGTGCGACGTCCTGCGGAAGCAGCGACACCGCGTCGCCGGTGCCGAAGACCTTGCCGGTCAACGCCAACCGCACAGTCTCGGGGGCGACGGTGGCGCGGGCCAGCCGGGAGCCCGCGATGCTCACCCGCTTCGCCGCCGCGACCTTCACGGGCGAGACGCCGACCTCGGAGCCTTCCGTGAGGCCTAGGTTCATCAACGCCACGTCGTCGAGCAGCAGGATCCCGGTCGGGCTGCCGACCTCGGCGGCAGCGGCCAGCGCGACGGTGACCCGAGCGCCGGTCAGCTGGACGGCGTTCCACGGCCGCAACCCCAGGGCGTCGAGCACCTCGGGGTGCAGGCGCACGACCCCGCGACGGGTGTCCTTGGCGGACGGGGAGAGACGGGCGGTCAACGTTATCGACGGCACGCCGCGAGCTTAACCGCGCCGCCATCCGGCACCGGTGCCTTCGGCCTTCGACGGGGAGTTCCGGGCTGGTGGTGAGCTCCGGTGTGCCGTGCGCCCGACACGCCGATGGCTGTGGACAACGCCGGTTGACTGTGGACAACGCCGGATGGCTGTGGACACTTCCGCAATTTCAACGGAAATCGGATTTCCGATTTCCGTTGAAATTGCGCCGAATCCCGGTGCACCGGGGTTCGGCGCCCGCTAGCGTGGGGGGCCGTCGTTGCGGCTGCGCCGCAACTCCAGGCGCCGCCAGCTTCGCCGCGGGCCGTCCGGGTGGCTGTGCCTCCGCGGCAGCCGCACCCGCCTCGCGGCTCCCGCTACGCGTCGCCGCAGCGGCGGGCGCAGGCCGAGCCTCCGCTGGGTGCGCCGCCGGATCGCGCGCCGCTCCCGCGGTGGCGCGCTCCACGCCTCCGGGTGCTTGGCCAGCCAGTTGTGCCGGTAGACGGCGTAGGGCACGTGCAGCAGGTAGAGCACCATGGCGATGGCCAGCGAGATCAGCGGAAACATGATGATCGCCGCTGCCAGCAGCGCCACCATCACCAGCAGCGGCGCGGCGGCCCGCGGTGGCACCTTGACGGTCTTCAGCGACAGCGTCGGAACGCGGCTGACCATCAGCGCCGCGATCAGCACCATCCAGACCATCACCACGTTCTGGTTCGCCCACCAGCCCAGGTAGCCGAAGTGCGCGGTCAGGACGAGTGGCAGCAGCCCGAGCAGCCCGGCGGCCGGGGCGGGCACCCCGACGAAGAACTCCTTGGTGAAAGGGGGCTGGTCGGTGTCGTCGAGCAGGGTGTTGAACCGCGCCAGGCGAAGCACCATGCACACCGCGAAGATCAGCGCGACGATCCAGCCGGCCCGGTTGTCCTGCAGCTGCCACGCGTACAGCGTCAACGCCGGGGCGACCCCGAACGACATCGCGTCGGACAGCGAGTCGAGTTCGGCACCCATCTTGGAGGTGGCGTCGAGCAGCCGGGCGATCCGCCCGTCCAGGGCGTCGAGCACGGCCGCGACCGCGACGGCCGCGATCGCGCCCTTGGGCTGGCCGTTGAGCGCGAACTGGACCGCGGACAGCCCCGCGCACATCGCCAGCACGGTGATCGCGTTGGGCAGCAACCGGACGCCTGGCGCGGTGTGCATGCTCATGAGGCGCGCTTCCCCCGCGGTAGCTCGGCGAGGGCGGTCTCCCCGCCGATGGTGCGCTGGCCGGGCTCGACCAGGATCCGGCTGGCGGTGGGCACGTAGAGGTCTACCCGGGAACCGAAGCGGATCAGGCCGTAGGTGCTGCCGGCCTGGAGCACGTCTCCTTCGGAGACGGAGCAGACGATGCGCCGGGCGACGAGGCCGGCGATCTGCACCACCGCGACCTGGGTGCCGTCGTCGGCGCGGATGACCATCGAGTTGCGCTCGTTGTCCTCGCTGGCCTTGTCCAGGTCGGCGGAGAGGAACTTGCCGGGCCGGTAGGCGACGGTCTCGATCTTGCCGCTCAGCGGGATCCGCTGGACGTGCACGTCGAAGATCGTGAGGAAGGCGCTGATGCGGGTCATCGGCTCGTCGCCGAGGCCGAGCTCGGTCGGGGGGACCGCGGGCTCGATGTGCGAGATCGTGCCGTCGGCGGGTGCGACGGCGAGCCCCTCGCGGCTGGGCGTGGTGCGGGCCGGCTCGCGGAAGAACCACGCGCACCACGCGGTGACGATGCCGCCGAGCACGCCCGCCGGGCGCCACAGGCGGCGCAGCAGGAGGGTCGCGATGGCGGCACCGAGAACGAACGGGCGGCCTGCCGGGTGCATCGGCGGGATGGTGTCGCGGGCCAGCGCGGCGAGGTGCGCCAGCGGGTTCTTCTTCGGTTCTTTCGCGGTGGTCATCGAGCTGCTACGCCCCTGCGTCGGCGGTCATGGTGCGGCGGTTCGGTCGGGTGTCCCGGAGCGAACGGGGTGTCGACCGGTGCCGTCGTCGGTACAGCATCGCGGACGCCTCGGGTCAACCGACGCCAGGGGGCGCAGTTGATCAAGAACTGCCTTGCTGACCTGCATTTATTCGATCCGGGGATGCTACCGTCAAGACGACACTCATGTCACCCACTCGGGTGAAGAGAGCGTTGGGGACCGCGAATGTCGCGCAACCGGCGGGGAGGCCATCCGACGTCTCCCCGTAGACGTCGAACGGCCTCCCCTGTGCGGGTCCGTGCACCCCCCGACGGCGCACGGTCCTCGGCGTGTCCGCCCCACCGGTAACAGGAGTGGGTTCATGCGGACGTCTTGGAGATGTATTTGATCGACGGTTCGTAACGCAGTTTCCAGTGTAATTGAGTTCACAAAAAGCCCGTAGCCGCTTTTGGAGGACCTGAGTCGGCCGTTACATGACAGCGAGTTATCGAGGTTCGGACGATTTTCACTCATTTGCGTAGGCAGGCTCGTCGAGGTTCATCCGCGCCCCCATCAACTCGCCGAGGCCCCGGTACGGGTCGCCGTGCTCCACGCCGTCGGCGGTGCTGCGCAGCTCAAGCTCGGACATGCCGTCCTCGCCGTCGCGCGCGCCGACGTCCTCCAGCTCGGACACCGCGTACTCGTCGAGGTACAGCTCCAGCGACAGGGACCAGCCGCCGCGGTCCTGGTCCAGCCGGGCGCTGGCCACGTCCCGGCTGTCCACCCACTGCGCGCCGGGCTGCTTCCGGAGCTCGCTGATCGGCGTCGCGGCCAGCTCGGCGAGCTGCTCCTGCTCGGCCTTGCGGAACCGGGCTAGGGTGCCCGCCAGCAGGCGCTTCGTGGTGCTGGCCGAACTGGGCAGCAGCACCAGGCCCCGGTCGGTCACCAGCAGGTCGTAGTTGCCGTCGGCGCACTGCACCGGGCTGACGATCCCAGCCAGCGTCGGCTCGGGCTCGGCGGCGGGCCGACGCGCGTGGGTCAACGGCACCTTGAGGTCGACCAGCGCCCGGTGCAGCCCCGGGATCAGCCGGGGGTCGGAGACCGCCGGGCGGACCAGCCGGTCAGGGTCCAGCGGCTGCCCGTTGGCCAGCCGCACCGTCGACGGGCCGCCCCAGTCCAGTTCGTGGTGCGCCCGCCGGGCGCAGATCAGCGCGTCCACCACGGCGCAGCCGAGCAGTTCGGTCAGCGTGTCGACCGCCGCCTCGTCGATGCGTTCCGGGCACAGGCCCGGGTTGAGCACCGGATTGACCAGGTCGTGGCCCTGGCCGCGATGTATGGCGGGCAGGATGCCGACGATCGTCGGCTCGACCGGCAGGCCGCTCTGCGCCGCGGCGGAGCTCAGCAGCGCGGCCCGCTCGGCAACGTGCGCGGCGCCGGCCAGCCGGGCCAGCTCCGGCCACGCGAGCCGCCGTTTGAGGCCTTCGACCATCAGGCGGTCTTCGAGCTCGGGCACGCTCTTGCGCGGGTTGCGCAGCATGGCGAACGCGGGCCGGTCGTCGAGCTCCTTGTTGCCCACCTTGATCCGCTTCATCGCCTCGATGCGCTTGCGCGCGGACGGGCGCGTGCGGCTGCCGTCGGCCTCCTCCGCGATGGTCTGCTTGACGCGCTCGGCGAGCTGCGGCTTGCGGCCCGGGTGCTCCATGAAGGACCGGAAGCCCAGCAGCACGTCCGGCGCGTGGCCGACCGACTTGGCCATGCTGAGGTAGTCGTCGGTGTAGCCCTGCCAGCCGATCTCGATGGCGATCGCCTTGCGCAGCGCGGTGACGGCTGTGCGGGTGCCGACTTCCCGGACCGCGATGGCGTCGGCGGCCAGCTCCAGGTCGCGGCCGGTGGTGGCGGTGACCGCGGTGAACAGCCGGGCATAGCGGGTGAACAGCCACTTGACGGGGCCGCCGGTGAGGCCCGCGACGGTGCGCTCGACGCTCGCCGACGCGCGGTAAGCCGTCACGGTCAGCCGGTTGCGGCCGGTCAACCGGCCGAGCTCGTGCGCCACCACGGCCCGCAGCTCGCTGACGTTGAGCGCGGCCAGCAGCGGAAGCCCAAGCTCCAGGTACCGGGCGCGGGTACGCAAGCCGAGCAGCGCGGTGTCCTCGTGGATGGTCGCCTTCGGTTCGGAGGTGATGCGGATTTCGTCGGGCACCGGGGCGTCGGCGGCGGCGGCGATCGACTCCGCCATCCGCCACAGCTGCGGCTGCTCGGTCCGGCCCAGTTGGACGCCGCGCGGCCGCACCCGGTTGCGCAGCACGGCGCGCAGACCGATCGCGAAGATCGCGCCGACCGCGACCGCCGCGAGCGCGGCCTTCGCCCCGCCGCCCTGGTCGTACCGGAAGGTGAGCGCCGCGATCGCGAGCAGCCCGAGGACCAGCGCGATCGGCGCGAGGAAGAAGCCAATGTGCAACGCCAGCGCCAGGGCGGCGCGCCAGGGGCCACGCACGGTGCAGCACTCCGGAGGGGTGGGTCGGGACGGTGGTGCAGTCTCGGGGAAGCGCGGCGATCCGTCAACAAGGTGATCTTCGGGCTCGCCGCGTTCCCGCTCAATCCAGCAGCATCACGTCCACTGCGGACTCCGCGGCAAGTTCGGTCACGTCCTCGGCGATCTCCAGCAGGCAGTTCGCCTTGGCCAGGCCTGCCAACAGGTGCGAGCCGGGCGCGCCCTGCAGCGTCACGGTGCCGGTGGCCGGGTCGAACCGGCCCCTGCGGTACTGCCGCTTGCCGGCCGGCGCGGACAGCGGCTCGACCAGCGTCGCCTGCCGCACAGGGCGGCGGGTGGCGTGGTGCCCGGCCGCGGCGCGCAGCGCGGGCCGCACGAAGACCTCGAATGAAACCATCGCGCTGACCGGGTTGCCCGGTAGCGTCACCACGGCCATGCCGTCGCGGTAGCGGCCGCAGCCCTGCGGCATCCCGGGCTGCATCGCGACCTTGGTGAATTCGACGCCCGTGCCAGTGAGCGCGTCCTTGACGACCTCGTAGGCCCCGGCGCTGACGCCGCCGGAGGTGATCAGCAGATCAGTGGTGGCCAGGCGCGGGGCGAGCGCGGCGTGGAAGGCATCGACATCGTCCGGCACGAACCGCAGCAGCGTCGCTTCGCCGCCGGCTTCGCGCACCGCGCAGGCCAGCATCAAGCCGTTGGACTCGTAGATCTGCCCCGGCTGCAGCTCGGTCCCCGGGGCGACCAGCTCCGAACCGGTGGACAGCACCAGCACCCGGACCGGCCGGTGCACGGGCAGCTCCGAAGCCCCGACGGCGGCCGCGACGCCCAGCTGCACGGGCCCCAGCGTTGTGCCTGCTGTGAGCACCGTGGCGCCCACCGAGACGTCCTCGCCCACGCGCCGCACGTGCGCCCCCGGCTGCACCGAGGCGA
Organism: Saccharopolyspora sp. NPDC000995; assembly: GCF_053599315.1. Taxonomy (NCBI): domain Bacteria; kingdom Bacillati; phylum Actinomycetota; class Actinomycetes; order Pseudonocardiales; family Pseudonocardiaceae; genus Saccharopolyspora; species Saccharopolyspora sp. NPDC000995. Next base: position 14,130 of record NZ_JBSFLZ010000043.1, on the reverse strand, counting down.
ACGCCTGCACCTGCTCGATTCCGCCATCGGTGCGTTCCACCGGGATCACCGCGTCCGCGCCCGGCGGCATCTGGGCGCCGGTCATGATCCGGTGCGCGGTGCCGGGCTGTAGCGGCGGCGCGTCGACCCGGCCCGCCGGGATGTCCTCGTGGACCGGCAACCGCACCGGCTGGTCCGGGGTCGCACCGGCCAGGTCGACGAAGCGGACGGCGTAGCCGTCCATCGCGGAGTTGTCGAACGGCGGCAGCGAGATCGGCGCGGCCAGGTCCGCGGCGAGGGCCAGGCCCAGGCAGTCCGCCAGCGGTTTCGCCGCCACCGGGGTCGGGGCGAGCAAGGCGGCGATCTTCGACTGGTGGTCGGCGACCGTGGTCAGGGCGGGGCTTCCGGTTCCGTGCGACACGCCCAGATCATCGGTCATCGACACCCCTGCTGTCCCTACCGGCGTGCGAATCGTCGCAATGATCGTGCGTGGCAGACTCTCAGGGAGAGCGTGGGTCGTACTGCGTAGGTTTTCCCGCAGCGGAACTTCGCCACGCCCTCTCGATTCCGGGGTCCCGATTCCTCTCCGGTGCGCCACGTCGGGGCTGCCCTCGCGAGAAGACCTCCGGGAACTCGCGGGTGGTCACCTCGCTCGCGTGGTGGAAAGCGGCTGGCACCGCTTGCCCGACGGTGGGTGGCCAGCCCGAACCGGCGCGCTTCCGGCCGTGCTTGTGCCAGAGATAGGAGGTTCCGGTGCAGGTTCGCACTCGTCACACGCCGTCGTTCGGGGTGGCCCGGCTGATGCTCGCCCCGGGCGAGCCGGTGCAGGTCGAATCCGGCGCGATGCTCGCCACCAGCTACGGCGTGACCGTCGAGGCGCGCGCCCAGGGCGGTTTCCTCAAGTCGCTGGCCCGCGCGGCGCTCGGCGGCGAGTCGTTCTTCGTTTCGACCTACACGGCCCCGCAGCAGGGCGGCTGGGTGGACGTGGCGCCGAACCTGCCCGGCGACCTGAACGTGCTGGAGCTCGACGGCCGGGTCGGCTGGTGCGTGACCAGGGGCTGCTGGCTCGCCTCTGCGAGCACCGTGCAGCTGGAGACGCAGTGGGGCGGTTTCCAGAACCTCTTCGGCGGCGAGGGCGGCTTCTTGACGCACTTCGTCGGCCAGGGCCCGGTGGTGGTGTCCTGCTACGGCGCGCTGGACGTGGTGACGCTGCAGCCCGGCGAGTACGTAACGATCGACACCGGCCACGTGGTGGCCTACGCCGATACGGTGCAGAGCCGGTTGCGGCAAATGAACCAGGGCGTGGTGCAGTCGCTCAAAAGCGGTGAGGGTCTGGTGTTCGATTTCGCGGGTCCCGGCCAGGTGCTGACCCAAACTCGCAATCCTCGAGGACTCGTCACCTGGTTGCAGGCGAATGGACTAGGCGCTCGTTCTTGATGATTTCGCCGAGAGCGCAAATGGACTCGTTCATTCGGACGAATTCGCGAGGTCACTTCCACTTCGATAACTGAACGTGGCCGCCGATGGCACCCGTTCGGCTCAGTGTTTAACGGAAAAGTCGCATTGCCTAACCCGCGACGAGGCCCCATTTCTGGGGTAGCGTGGCCGTTGCTCCAGCGACGCTTGCCGCGTCGTGCATCACTTTTCATGAGGAGGACGCCGTGGCGGTCGGCACGGTCAAATGGTTCAACTCGGAGAAGGGCTACGGATTCATCGCAACGGACGGTGGATCTGATGTGTTCGTCCATTACTCCGCGATCGACATGTCTGGTTTCCGAACCCTTTCCGAAGGGGATCGAGTGGAATTCGAAGTGAAAGCGGGACGTGACGGCCGCACCCAAGCAGACGGAGTCCGCAGGGTCTGAGGAAGAACGTCATGTGCACGGCCCGGTTCCTCTGGGTGGGGAGCCGGGCCGTGGCGCGTTCGGCCGGTCCGGAATCGACTCGTCACGGTGTGGCGAACCCGAGACGGTGTTGCCGAACCGAAAGACGGGCGTGATCTCGAAACGTTAGGCTGCTGCGCGTGTCGAAAGACCTCACCGGGCAGCGCCTCGGCCACTACAAGATCGACGGAGTGCTCGGCCGCGGTGGGATGAGCGTCATGTACCGCGCCACCGATACCCGTCTGGGTCGCAAGGTCGCGCTCAAGGTCATGGGCGAGCACATCACCGGTGACGCGGAGTTCCGCGAGCGGTTCGTCGACGAGGCGCGCAACACTTCCGCCATCGACCACGCGAACATCGTGCCGCTGTACGACTTCGGCGAGGTCAACGGCATGCTCTACATCGCGATGCGGTTGGTCGACGGTTCCGATCTGGCCAGCCTGATCAAGGACGGGCCGATCTCGCCCAAGCGGGCCATGGAGCTGCTCTCCCAGATCGCCGAGGCGCTGGACATGTTGCACGAGCGCGGCCTGGTGCATCTGGACCTCAAGCCGGCCAACGTGCTGGTGACCTCGCGCGAATCCGTCCACGAGCACGTCTACCTGGCCGACTTCGGGCTCACTCGGCGCGGTGCGACCGGGCACCGCACCGCCAGCGGCGACTTTCTGGGCTCGCCGACCTACGCGGCCCCCGAGCACCTGCGCGGCGAGCCGGTGGACGGTCGCACCGACCAGTACGCGCTGAGCTGCATGCTGTTCGCTTGCCTGACGGGGCGACCGCCGTTCCAGGGGCAGGTGCAGGAGGTCATTCAGGGGCACCTGGGCGCCGAGCCGCCGCCCGCGACCGCGCTGGTGGTGCTGCCCGGCAGCATCGACGAGGTGCTGCGCCGCGGCATGTCGAAGAGCCCCGACCAGCGCTTCGGCAACTGCAAGGAGCTGGTCGCGGCGGCCCGCGCCGCGCTCGGGGTGGCGGCCGGGGACACGCCACCACCGTCCCGACAGGCGGCTCGGGTGGCTCCAGTGGCTCCGATGTCCGGCCCGCAGCCGGTCCAGTACGGCCCGACCGCGCCTACCGGTCCGCCGCACGGCTACCCGCAGTACCAGCAGCCGCCGCGCCCGCTGCCGCCGCCGGGCAACGACCCGGTTCGGCTGCGCCCGCCGATCCCGGCCGGTTCGGCGGCGTTCGCGACCAAGTCGGGCGGTTCGGCGAAGTGGATCGTGCCGGTGCTCGCCGGTGTCGCGCTGGTGGTCATCGTGGTCATCTTCGTTGTGATGGCCAACTCCATCGGCGGTTCCGGCGGCAGCAGTACGGACGCGACGACTTCGGAAACCTCCTCCTACAACCACAACCACCTGCCGACTTCGGTCCCGACCCGCTGACGGTCGCGCTCCGCCGCACCGGGAACGCCGCTTGCACTCGACTGGTGAGAGTGCTAAACACGGTATTGGCACTCAGCAAGGTTGAGTGCCAGGCCGGGACGGTGAGGCCGTCTCCGGCGGTGCCACCCGACGGCGCCGCCGCACGGTCGTCCGTCGCGGGCACCGAGCCTGGCCGAGCACGAGTCCTGCCGTGGGGTGCGCAAACCCACCACCGCGGCGTCCAGACAGGTGGAGGACCACACCGCAATGGCCAAGATGATCGCGTTCAACGAGGACGCCCGCCGCGGTCTTGAGCGCGGCATGAACACCCTCGCTGACGCCGTCAAGGTGACGCTCGGGCCGAAGGGCCGCAACGTCGTGCTCGAGAAAAAGTGGGGCGCGCCGACCATCACCAACGACGGCGTCTCCATCGCCAAGGAGATCGAGCTCGAGGACCCGTGGGAGAAGATTGGGGCCGAGCTGGTCAAGGAGGTCGCGAAGAAGACCGACGACGTCGCGGGTGACGGCACCACCACCGCCACCGTGCTGGCCCAGGCGCTGGTGCGCGAGGGCCTACGCAACGTCGCCGCCGGCGCCAACCCGATCGCCCTGAAGCGGGGCATCGAGAAGGCCACCGAGGCGATCGCCGAGCAGCTGCTCAAGAACGCCAAGGAGATCGAGACCAAGGACCAGATCGCCGCCACCGCCGCGATCTCGGCTGGCGACCGCCAGATTGGCGAGCTGATCGCCGAGGCGATGGACAAGGTCGGCAAAGAAGGCGTCATCACCGTCGAGGAGAGCAACACCTTCGGCCTGGAGCTGGAGCTCACCGAGGGCATGCGCTTCGACAAGGGCTACATCTCGCCCTACTTCGTCACCGACTCGGAGCGGATGGAGGCGGTCCTGGAGGACCCGTACATCCTGCTGCTCAGCTCCAAGGTCTCCAACGTCAAGGACCTGCTCCCGCTGCTGGAGAAGGTGATGCAGGCCAACAAGTCGCTGCTGATCATCTCCGAGGACGTCGAGGGCGAGGCCCTGGCCACCCTGGTCGTCAACAAGATCCGCGGCACCTTCAAGTCGGTCGCTGTCAAGGCCCCCGGCTTCGGTGACCGCCGCAAGGCGATGCTGCAGGACATGGCGATCCTGACCGGTGGCCAGGTCATCAGCGAAGAGGTCGGCCTCAAGCTGGAGAACGCGGACCTGAACCTGCTGGGCCGCGCCCGCAAGATCGTCGTCACCAAGGACGAGACCACCATCGTCGAGGGTGCCGGCGACGACGAGCAGATCGCCGGTCGGGTCAACGAGATCCGCGCCGAGATCGAGCGCTCTGACTCCGACTACGACCGCGAGAAGCTGCAGGAGCGGCTGGCCAAGCTGGCTGGCGGCGTGGCCGTCATCAAGGCCGGTGCGGCGACCGAGGTCGAGCTCAAGGAGCGCAAGCACCGCATCGAGGACGCGGTCCGCAACGCCAAGGCCGCGGTCGAGGAGGGCATCGTCGCCGGTGGCGGCGTCGCGCTGCTGCAGGCCGCGCAGGCTGCCTTCGACGGCCTCAACCTGACCGGTGACGAGGCGACCGGCGCCAACAGCGTGAAGATCGCCGTCGAGGCACCGCTGAAGCAGATCGCCGTCAACGCCGGCCTCGAGGGCGGCGTCGTCGCGGAGAAGGTCAAGGGCCTCACCTCCGGCCACGGCCTCAACGCCGCGACCGGCGAGTACGAGGACCTGGTCCAGGCCGGCGTCCTCGACCCGGCCAAGGTCACCCGCTCGGCGCTGCAGAACGCCGCTTCCATCGCCGCGCTGTTCCTGACCACCGAAGCCGTGGTCGCGGACAAGCCGGAGAAGGAGAAGGCCGGCGCTCCGGACCCGACCGGTGGCATGGGCGGCATGGACTTCTGATCCACGCTGCTGCCGCGTTTACGAAGGGCCGTCCCCGCTCGGGGGCGGCCCTTCGAACGTCTCGGGGCACCGTCCGGTGTCCGTCCCACGCAATTTCCATGGAAATCGGACCTTCGATTTCAATGGAAATTGCGATCCCCTCGCCGAGAGCAAAGGCAAAGCGCACCCGTTAGTACCGGACTCATGCACCTTGACCAGCCGGAATAGGTGGGCGTCGCAGTCTTTCCGCCGTCCGGCTACGGTGCCGGTGTGGGTGCTTTGCTGGAAGTGATCGTGCTCGACGCCGCCGAGGCCGAGGCCGCTCAGCAGGGCGGCGCCGACCGGCTGGAGCTGGTGCGGGAGCTGGCCGCCGACGGCCTCGCGCCGGATCCGGCCACCGTGCGCAGCGTGCTCGCGGCGACGGATCTGCCGGTTCGGGTCATGGTGCGCGATCAGCCTGACTTCGCCGCGGACGTCGACGCCTTGCGGCGGCGGGTCGGAGAGCTGCGCGCGGCCGGGGCGCAGGAGTTCGTCCTTGGGTTCCTCGACGACTACGACCAGGTCGACGTCGGCGCGACTCGCGATGTCGTCGCAGAGCTCGACGGCTGCCCGTGGACCTTCCATCGCGCGGTCGACCACTGCGCCCAGTACCGGCTCGCCTGGGACCACGCGGTTTCGCTCGGCCCGGACACCGTGCTCACCGCCGGCGCACCTGGCGGGGTCGACGAGGGCCTTGCCGACCTGCGTGAACTCGCCGCGCGGCAGGACGTCGACGGCGTGACGCTGCTCGTCGGCGGCGGCCTGCGCCAGGAGCACGTGGCCGACCTGCGGGCCGCCGGGGCGCGCGCCTTCCACATCGGCACCGGCGCCCGCGCCGACGGGTCGGTGCGGGCGGATCGGGTGCGGAGCTGGCGGAACCTCACCGCCTGAGCGTCGCGGCCATCGCGATCAGCCAGATGAAACCGGGGAAACGGGTCAGCGGGATTAGGTAGGCGAAGACCGGGACGATCAGCGTCAGCGTGGACAGCATGCCGACGGCGGCGACGGCCAGGCCGAGCCAGCCGACCCAGCGCGGCCCACGCCGCATGATGAGCACCGGCACCGAGAGCCCGGCCGCCAGGAGGCCGAAGGATGCCGCGTAGGCCGGTCCGCCGAGGCCGAAGGAGACCTGGTGGGCCAGGTGCATCGCGTCGGGGCTGCTCAGCACGACCGGCCGGGAGACGGCCCACTGGAACAGCCCGCTGAGGATCGTGAATCCGGCGCTGAGCACGCCGCCCACCACAGCGATGTAGGTGCCGGGCACGGTCACGCCGGTGGCCCGCAGGCGGTGCACCGCGGTCGCCGTGAACACCAGCAGCGGGAAGGCCGAGGCGAGCTGGAAGAACCCGGCGACCGCCGCCGCCCCGCCGTGCGCCGTCAGGTAGCGCTCGACGATTTCTGGCGCTTCGAAGGGGCTCGGGTAGGTCGCGCCGCCCGCCATCGCGGTCGAGATGACCAGTCCGGCCAGGAACAGCGCGACGAAGACGATGCCGACGATCAGCAGTGGCGGGCCGACCTGCCGGGATGGGGCCTGTTGGGTGTTCATGGGCGAGCTCCGCCTTCAGTTATTATTCGTTGAGTAAATCGTTTGTAGCACGAATGATTTCGGGGTGTCTAGTTTCGGGTGCGTCGGCGGGCGTAATCGGCGTGTGATGTCCTTGGGGGGCGGTGGGAGTCCAGGTTGAGGTAGGGGACATGCTCGGTCGAAAGGTCCGGTGGTCGGCGCTGGTCGCGGCGCTCACGAGCGCGGTGCTGGCGGGCTGCACGAACACCACGCCGCAGGCGCCGCCGACGACCGCGCCACCGTCGCAGTCGCTACCAGCGACCGGCCTGCCGCAGGTCACGCCGCAGCCGCAGGAGATGAAGCGGCTCGGCGACGACATCCCGGTGCGGGGCAGGGTCGAAGTGGTCGTCGATCCGCTCGTCGACCAGCCCACCCGTGACCTCGCGGTCCAGGTGCTGACGCTCGCCGGGGCGAGCGGGGTGACGGTGCGCGAGCCCGGCACACCCGCCGGCGACAGCGTCCTGAGCATCCGCATCGGCGACCGGAACTCGCCGTCGGTGGTGAAGGGCCTGCAGGAGCTCGGCTACGCCGCACCCGCGCCGCTGCCACCCGAGGGCTACGTGCTGGCCGGGCGAGGCGGCAACCGCGCGATCCTGTTCATCGGCGCATCCGACGCGGCCGGCGCCTACTACGGCGTGCAGACGCTGCGCCAGATCGCCTCGCCGGGCCGGATCTCCGGGGTCGGCATCGTGGACCACCCGTCGATGCCGCTGCGCGGCACCGTCGAGGGCTTCTACGGTCCACCCTGGACGCACGCCGAGCGCATGGACCAGTTGGCGTTCTACGGCGACGTCAAGATGAACACCTACATCTACGCGCCCAAGGACGACCCTTACCACCGGGAGAAGTGGCGCGAGCCGTACCCGGCGGACGAGCTCGCCCAGGTGCAGGAGCTGATCCGGCAGGCCCAGGCGCACCACGTGAAGTTCACCTTCGCCCTCTCGCCGGGAACCTCCATCTGCTACAGCGACGACGCGGACTTCCGCGCGCTGCTGGCGAAGCTGCAAACGGTGTACGACGAGGGCGTCCGCGACTTCTCCGTGCCGCTGGACGACATCTCCTACACCCGCTGGAACTGCCCGGGCGACCAGGCGAAGTACGGCCAGCCGTCCGAGGGCGCGGCCGGGAAGGCACAGGTGGAGCTGCTCAACCGCGTGCAGCGCGAATTCGTCGATGCGCATCCTGGTGCGGCGCCGTTGCAGTTCGTGCCGACCGAGTACTCCGACGTGGAGGACTCGGCGTACAAGACCGCGATTCGCTCGGCGCTCGACCCGCGGGTAGTGGTGATGTGGACCGGCGACGGCGTGATCCCGCGCCAGATCACCGTTTCCGATGCGCAGCAGGCCGAGAAGGTTTGGGGGCGCAAGCTCTTCCTGTGGGACAACTACCCGGTCAACGACTTCGACGGCTCCCTCGGGCGGGTGCTGCTCGGCCCGTACGACAAGCGGGAGCAGGGGTTGAGCGGGCAGCTCGTCGGCGACGTGTCCAACCCGATGAACCTAGCGGCGGCGAGCAAGGTCGTGGAGCTCGGCGCGGCCGATTTCGCCTGGAACGACACGGCTTTCGACCCGCAGCGGGCCTGGCGGGCGGCGGCCGAGTACCTGGCGGGGAAACGGGCTGCCGGGCAGGCCGGGTTGGTCGCCGACCCGGCGACCGTCGACGCGCTGATGGTCTTCTTCGACCTGGAGCACATGGCGCCGCTGCCCAGCGGCCGACCGTGGCTGCCGCAGGCGCCGGAGTTGGCGCGGCGGATCGAAGAGTTCCGCGTCGGTTGGGAGCGCGGCGATCGCGCGGGCGCGGTGCGGGAGCTGCGCGGCTACGCGCAGGCGATCGCGGACGCCCCGGAGCAGATCGGCAAGGGTGCGCCGGCGGATTTCGCTGGCGACGTGAAGCAATGGCTGACGGCCACCGAACTCTGGGGCGACGCCCTGGTTGCCACGATGGACGGCCTGCAGGCGCGGGCGGACGGCGACGAGGGGCGCACCTTCGAGCACTTCGCCGCGGCGCGGCAGTTCGCGGATCGGGCCAAGCAGATCCGCACCCCGCCCGGCGAAGTCCGCCCCCAGGGGCAGGTCCTGGTCGGCGACGGGGTCCTGGACAAGTTTGTCGAACAGGCGCCCGGCATCCGGTGAAGTCGCGCAGCTTCAGTTGAAACTGCTGGCCTCACATCGGTGATCGCAGTTCCAATTTGAAACTGCTGGTCGGGATGCCGGTCATTCCTGGGGTACGAGCACCCAGCAGACCAGGTAGATCACGATCCCGGCGCCAAAGCCGAGCAGGGTGGCGGCGACCAGCAGGACGCGGAGGAGCACGGCGTCGACGCGGAGGTCCTTGGCGATGCCGCTGCAGATGCCGGCGATCATGGCGTCGTCCCGGCTCCGCCGGAACTTCCACGTCGGCCGCTCGGCCGTTCTGCCGTTGGTGGTCTGGCTGCTGTCGATGGAGGAGATGTTCTCGGGCATGCCCCAAGTCTGGGCTGCGGGGGAGCGAAAAGCCTCGGGGTACAACCCCGACCCCACCCGGATTCGCCGATGGCCGGCCCCTGAGAAGCAGGTGGAACCCGGCGATTTTCGGTGCTGCAGCGCCCAGAAGTGCTCACGGGTCAGGTGTCTTCGAAGCGGCGCCAGCCGCTTGGTCACTTTGCCCGCCGCGGGTTCTCAGACGTCATCTGTCGAGGAGGGCCCCAGCGCTGCGCGGGTCGTGCACGAGTCAGGATCCCGGCGGGCGGGCGGCGTCTGACGACGTTCCGCTACCCGCACGGCCACGCGAAACGGGCCTGGAACAGGCTTTATTCAGTTCAGGCGGCGGAGGGGCGGTGGATGTCCAGGAGGTTGGAGCTTTGCTGCTCCCAGCGGTCGTACAGCGCGTCTCGGCCGTAGCGGGCCACCAGCTGCGCCTCGGCCCGGGTGATCGGGACCAGCGTGATCAGCTGGAGGACCGGTTCGCCGATTTCGCTCAGCAGGACGTCGAAGGAGTCGCCGAGGTAGGGGTGAGGTGCGGCGAGCGCGCCGCAGATCTCCGTGTCCGGCAACAGGATCCGGTCGTTCATGATGAGCGCGCCGTAGCCGACCCGGCTGTTGCTCTCCACCAGCAGCTCGGCGACCACGCCGGTCAGGTGTCGCGCGTAGAGCTCCTGGTCTGCCTGCAACGTGCACACGAGTTCCTGCGGCAGCGGCGCGCCCGCGGTGCGCTCGCGCAGGCCGCTGGTCAGCACCGAGACGTGTGCGCCGTCCGGGTGGTCGCAGTAGACGAGGTAGTAGCCCCGGTCGCGGCCGTTGGCGTCCCGGCTACGGGCGCCGCGGACCCGGCCGATGTGCGTCTCAACGTGCGCGGGGAACCCGCTGAACCGGCTCATGCACCAACCTCCGAAACCCCCGTGATCCTACGGAAACGAGCAAGCGCACCCACCACGACCAGTGGGCCGGGGTGCGCGCACGTCGCGGTGCACGGTGAATTCCTGGGTCCCGGTCGAAAGCGCGCGGTGCCGTGAAGCGGAACCGGATTCAACGGCCGGGCACGTATGCGACGACCTGGTAGCGGACCGGGCCGTGACCGCCCGCGGCGCCCACGCCGAGCGGCCGATCGAACCGCATCGCGGGCCACTGGTCGTGCGGCCATAGCTATTCGTGCGGGCTCGCCAGCGAGTCGATCAGCGCTCCGGCGGTGGCCTCGTCGACCGGTGGTGATCGACCTGCCCTACGCCGTGCTCCGGCGGTACCTGGTGCGCGGCGAGCCGATCCCCGCCTTGGAGGTTGGCACAGTGGGCGACGCGGTCCGCGACCTGCTTGCCGGATGATCGGATGATCGCCTTGGTGCCGGTTGTTCGCATACGCTCGGCGGCATGGCGGTGGATGACGGGCTCGACATGAAGTCCCCGGCCGAGGTCGCGACGGCGTTGGACAAGACCGGTTACCTGCCCGACGAGGGCATTGCGACGGCGGCCTTCCTGGCGATGCGGATGCGCCGCCCGCTGCTGTGCGAGGGCGAACCCGGTACCGGCAAGACGGCGCTGGCGCAGGCGCTGGCTACGGCGCTGGGGGTGGGCCTGATCCGGTTGCAGTGCCACGAGGGCATCGACGCCGCGCAAGCGCTCTACGACTGGGACTTCCCGCGCCAACTACTGCACCTGCGCACCCTGGAGGCGGCTTCCGGAGGCGAGATGGACGCCGACGCCGCCGAATCTTCGCTGTACACGCCGAGGTTCCTACTCGCGCGGCCGCTGTTGCGCGCGTTGCAGGAGTCGCCCTGCGTGCTGCTGGTCGACGAGATCGACCGCGCCGACGACGAGTTCGAGGCGTTCCTGCTGGAGGTGCTGTCGGAATACGCGGTGACCATTCCGGAGTTCGCAGTGGTGCGGGCGTCGGTGCCGCCGATTGTGATCCTGACGTCCAACCGGACCCGCGAAGTGCACGACGCGCTGAAGCGCCGCTGCCTCTACCACTGGCTGGAGCACCCGGACCTGGAGCGGGAGGTGGCGATTCTGCGACGCCGCCTGCCGGGTCTGGAAGCCCGGCTGGCGGAGCAGGTGGCCGCGGCGGTGCAGCGGATGCGGCAGATGGAGTTGCTGAAGCCGCCCGGGGTGGCGGAGGCGCTGGACTGGGCGCAGGCGCTGCAAGCGCTGGACCAGAACGAACTGGACACCGAGATCGCCGCGACCACGCTGGGCGCGGTGCTGAAGTACCGGGAGGACGCCGAAAGGGTCCGCGCCGCGGGCCTCGTGGCGCCCTGACCGTCCGCAATTTCCATGAAAATCGAACCTTCGATTTCCATGGAAATTGCGGACCACCGAAACGCAACGTTCAGGAGGGGGCTGATGGAGCACACCGCGACCGGCCTGGTCGGGTTCGCCCGCGCCCTGCGGCACTCCGGGATGGCCTGCGGCCCCACCCGCGTCCAGGCTTTCCTCGCCGCCACCGAGCACGTTGGCTTCGACGACCGCTGCGCGGTCTACTGGGCGGGCCGCCTTACGTTGTGCTCCGAACCGGACGACGTTGCGCGCTACGACGCAGCCTTCGGCTGCTGGTTCGGCGGCGCTGCGCGCTCCGCCGAGCCGCTGGGCCGTCCGCTGCCGCGTCCGGCGCGGATCGCTGCGCTCTCCACGGCTGACGGCGGCGACCAGGACGGCGACGCGGACAGGCCGCTTGCCGCCGCCGCCAGCGAAGCCGAGGTGCTCCGCCGTCGGGACCTCGCGGAGCTAGGTGCTGCGGAGCGCGAGCATCTGCGGCGCATGCTCGCGGTGCTGCGCCCGGAGCCGCCGTCGCGCCCCGCGTTGCGGCATCGCCGCAGCAAGCGCGGCCCGCTCAGTCCGCGCGCGACGCTCCGCGAGCTGCTGCGCTCCGGTGGCGAGCCATTGCGGTTGCAGCGCCAGAAGCGTTCTCGGCGACCGCGCCGGGTGGTGCTGCTGATCGACGTCTCGGGGTCGATGAGCCCGTATGCGGATGCGCTGCTGCGGTTCGCGCACGTCGTGGTTCGGCGTTCCCCCGCCAGCACCGAGGTTTTCACGTTGGGCACCCGGATGACGCGGGTGAGCCGGCAGCTCCGGCAGCGCGATGCGGAGGCCGCGTTGCAGGCGGCTTCCCGCGCCGTGCCGGACTTCTCCGGTGGCACCAGGCTCGGCGAGACGCTCCGGGTGTTCCTGGACCGGTGGGGGCAGCGGGGCATCGCGCGCGGTTCGGTCGTCGTGCTGTTCTCCGATGGCTGGGAGCGCGGCGACTCGGCCGAACTGGGCGACCAGATGCGGCGGTTGCGGCGGTTGGCTCGGGCGGTGATCTGGGCGAACCCGCACGCCGGGCACGACGGTTACCAGCCGGTGCAGTCCGGGATTGTCGCGGCCATGCCGCACGTTGACCGGATGGTGGCGGGACACAGCCTGCGTTCACTGGAGGACGTGTGGTCGTGGGTGCACCGGTTGTCCCAGCCGCGGATAGCACCGGAGTAGCGAAGTGTCGGACTTTGGCAGAACTGACCGGGTAGTCGGGGCACGCATTCCGGCACGGCCCGGTTGGGCGAACGAGCCGTTCGCCTCGATAGGTGAGGTGAACAGGCCGTTCGCCCCATACCCCAAGCCGGGCGCCGCGCCGGAGTCGCGTTCCGGCGGAAATGGCGCTGCGCCGGGAGGCGTTGAGGAAGCGGAGGTGCGCTGTGCGTGACGTGCTGGACGAGTTGACCAAGCGGTGGGAAGCGGGCGAGGCCGTCGGGCTGGGCACCGTGGTAGCGACGTTTCGGTCGGCGCCGCGGCCGCCCGGGGCGTCGATGCTGGTGACCAGCGGTGGCGAGGCCGTCGGCAGTGTCTCCGGCGGCTGCGTCGAGGGCGCGGTCTACGAGGAGGCAACCGGCGTGCTGGAAGGCGCGGATCCGGTCCTGCGACGCTACGGAGTCAGCGACGACGACGCCTTCGCCGTCGGCCTGACCTGCGGCGGAATCCTCGACGTCTTCGTGGAGCGGGTGGACCACGAGACCTTCCCGGAGCTCGATTCCGTCGCGGCCTCGGTCCGGGCCGAGGAGCCGGTCGCGGTCACGACCGTCCTGGAGCACCCGGACGAGAGCAAGGTCGGGTCGCACCTGCTGGTGTGGCGCGAGCGCACCAGCGGCAGCCTCGCATCGGCGCGGATAGACGACGCGGTCGTCGACGATGCGCGCGGCATGCTGGCCAGCGGCCGCAGCGGCGTCATCGAGTACGGCCCGGAAGGGCAGCGCCGCGGCGAAGGGCTGCGGGTGTTCGTCAACTCCTTCGAGCCGCCGCCGCGGATGCTGGTGTTCGGCGCGATCGACTTCGCCTCCGCGATGGCCCGGATGGGCGCCTTCCTCGGCTACCGGGTCACGGTCTGCGATGCGCGGCCGGTGTTCGCCACGCACAGCCGGTTCCCCGGCGTGGACGAGGTGGTCGTCGACTGGCCGCACCGCTACCTGGCCGCCGAGGCGGATGCCGGGCGCCTGGACGAGCGGACCGCGGTCATGGTGCTCACCCACGACCCGAAGTTCGACGTGCCGGTCCTGGAGGCTGCGCTGCGGCAGAACTTGGGCTACGTCGGGGCGATGGGCTCCCGCCGCACCCACGAGGACCGGCTGCGGCGGCTGCGCGAGCAGGGCTTGACCGGGGACGAGCTCGCCAAGCTGTCCTCGCCGATCGGCCTGGACCTGGGCGCGCGGACCCCGGAGGAGACTGCGGTGTCCATCGCGGCCGAGCTGATCGCGCTGCGCTGGGGCGGCCGCGGCGTGCGGCTCTCCGATGTCGAGGGGCCCATCCACCACCACTCGTGAGCATTCGTCTTCGACGTCATGACACCCCGCGGCTGTGGACAACCCCGCGCGGCTGTGGAGGAACTTCCGCAATTTCCGGCTCTTCTGCTGCTTCCGTGGGTGTCAGGTTCGTCCGGGGAGGGTGGGTGGGTGGCCGCCGAGGGCGAGCATGACGAGAGCGATGAGGGCTTCG
>NZ_JBSFLZ010000042.1:0-46314 GCF_053599315.1 Saccharopolyspora sp. NPDC000995 | reverse complement strand
CGCCCGCCAAACCGTCCGCTTCGCCGACGCCATCACCACCACCGCCACCCGGAACCCGGCCGCACACCTCGAAATCGGCCCCACCGCCGCGTTGATCCCCCACCTTCCCGCCGGCGCCATCCCCAGCCTCCGCACCGGACAACCCGAAACCAGCGCGATCAACACCGCCCTGGCCCACCTCATCGCCAACGGCACCAACCCCGACTGGCACTCCTACTTCAACAACACCAACGCCCGCCCCACTCCACTACCCACCTACCCCTTCCAGCACCAGCACTACTGGCTCGACCACCGCGCGTCCCGCCCGGCCGATCTCGACGCCGCGGGTCTCGACAGCACCGACCACGCCCTGCTGGCGGTGGCCGTCACCGACCCGGAGTCGGGTGCGCTCGTGTTCTCCGGGCAGATCAGCACCGATGCTCATCCGTGGCTCACGGATCACGCCGTGGGCGACCGGATCGTGCTCCCCGCAGCGGCGCACGTCGACCTCGTCCTGCACGCCGGCGCCGCGTGCGGCCTCACGTTCCTGGACGATCTGATCGTGGAAGCACCGCTCGTGCTCCCCGCCGGTTCGGCACTGGACATCAGGCTGAGCGTGGAGCCTCCGGACACCACCGGCCGCAGAACAGTTCGCGTGCACAGCCGCGAGCCGGGTTCGGAACATGCCTGGACCCGCCACGCCACCGCCGCGCTCGCCATCCCGGGCGCAACCGCACCGACGCATGCCGCGACGTGGCCACCGCAGGACGCCGAGCCGCTGGACCTCGGCGCCGTCTACGACCAGCTGGCCGACCGGGGATTGCACTACGGCCCCGCGTTCCGCGGACTGCGTTCGGCGTGGCGCCGTCCGGGCGAGGTCTTCGCCGAGGTGGCCCTGCCCGGAGGAGCCGAGGTGGCAGGGCACGTCATCCACCCCGCGCTGCTGGACGCGGCCCTGCACGCCATCGGCGTCGGTGAGCTCATCGACGCTTCCGGCTCGGCGCCGAGCCTGCCGTTGGCCTGGCGCGGTGTCCAGGTCGACGCCGCCGGTCCGACCGCACTGCGAGTTCGGCTGGAAGCGGTGAGCGAGGACACCGTCGCTCTGGAACTCTCCGATGAGAACGGACGCATCGTCGGCGGCGTCGAAGCGTTGACGTTGCGCAGGCTGCCCGTCGAGCACGCGCGAAGCGAAGCCCCAAGAGCGCTGATGGGTGTGCGGTGGCAGGAGCTGACGTCGACGCGGGTTCCGGACGCATCGTGGTTCGCAGTGCTCGGCGACGCCGATCCGTGGCTCACGGCGGTGCTGCGGGACAGCGGCGCCCACCACGAAACCTATGCCGATCTGGCCGAACTCGGCGCTGCGGCAACGTCTTCCGGCACCGTCCCGAACGCGGTGTTCCTGGCACCCGCCGCACCGGAGAGCACCGACGTGCCCACCGCCACCGCCGAGATCACCTCCCGAGTCCTCGCATCCCTGCAAACCTGGCTCGCGGACCAGCGGTTCTCAGCGACGCGTCTGGTCTTGCTGACCGAGGGCGCCACGACGCACCCGGTCATGGCTGCGCTCCCGGGTCTTGTGCGCGTCGCACAGGCCGAGCATCCCGGGCGCGTGACGCTGATCGATATCGCTCCCGGCTCGGCGCGCCCAGGCTGGCGCGCGCTCGCGTCCGCGCTCGCATCCGACGAACCGCATGCGGTGATCCGCGACGACGGCACCTACGTGCCCCGGATCGCGCCGGTCACCGGTCCCGGGTCGGCCGCGGTCGACCTGTCCGTGGGCACCGTGCTCGTCACCGGAGCGTCCGGTGCGCTGGGGACGCTGATGGCACGGCACCTGGTCACCGTTCACGGTGTTCGCGATCTGCTGCTGGTGAGCCGCCGCGGCGGCATGGCGGAGCTGCGGGCGGAGCTGGTTGACGCGGGGACTCGTGTCGAGGTCGTCGCGTGCGACGTCGCCGACCGGGACCAGGTTGCCGCTCTGCTCGCGAAGCACCCGGTCCGCGCCGTCGTGCATGCCGCCGGCGTGCTGGACGACCGCGTGGTCGAGTCGCTCACCGCCGAGCAGCTCGCGCGCGTGTTACGCCCGAAGGTGGACGCGGCTTGGCACCTGCACGAGCTCGCCGGTGACCTCACGGCGTTCGTGTTGTTCTCGTCGGCTGCTGGCACACTCGGCTCCGCGGGGCAGGCCGCATACGCAGCGGGCAACACCTTCCTCGACACGCTGGCCGCGCACCGCGCCGCCCACGGCCTCCCGGCTGTCTCGCTGGCCTGGGGGCCATGGGCCACCGAAGGCGGCATGGCCGCGGACCGGTACCGGCTCGCTCGCGGCGGAATCGCACCGCTGACACCGGATGCCGGCCTGGAACTGTTCGATGCGGCATTGGCCAGGTCAGAACCCCTGCTCGTGCCGGTCGACGTCGATATGCCCGCGTTGCGCGCCGCAGCCGCGCGGGAGCCGCTGCCGCCGATCTGGCACGCCCTGATCCGCCCCTCCCATGCGGACAGCCGTGGAGCGAGGCAGGATCTGGCCGCCAAGCTGGGCGAGTTGTCCGACGGCGAACGCGAGCAGGTGCTGCTCGACCTGGTTCGCCGCGAGGTGGCGGCCGTGCTCAACCACCCCTCGCCGGAGGAACTGGGCGGCGACCGGGCGTTCACCGAACTCGGCTTCGACTCGCTGATGGCCGTTGACCTGCGCAACCGGCTGGAGCGGGCAACCGAGTTGCGACTGCCCGCAACCGTGGTGTTCGAACATCCGACGCCACCCGCGCTGACCCGGTTCCTGTGCGACGAGCTGGCAGGCACCGCCGCACCGCCACCCGCAGCGGCAGAGGACACGTTAGGCGCGCTGTTCCGCCAGGCGTGCGCCGAAGACAGGATTGACGAAGGCATGGAGCTGGTCCGCATGGCGGCGCGCTTCCGCCCCGTCTTCCGCGCCCCGGACGAGCTCGACCAGGTTCCGAACCCGGTGCCGCTGGCCCGAGGCCTGCGCGAACCGCTGCTGTTCTGCTTCCCCGCGGTCGTGGCGATGTCGGGAGCGCACCAGTACGCGCGGTTCGCCTCGGCTCTTCGCGACCGCCGCTCGACGTTGGTGCTGCCGGAGCCGGGATTCCTCGCCGGCGAACGACTTCCGGGCAGCGTGGCGGCACTCGTCGACATGCAGGCCCAGGCGGTGCTCGAACACGCCGCGGGCGCGCCCTACGCCCTGCTGGGCTACTCGTCGGGAGGTTGGATCGCTTATGCCGTCGCAACCCGCCTGGAGCAGGCGGATCTGCCGCCGAGCGCCGTGGTGCTCATCGACACCTACCTGCCCCGGGAGATGAACCCCAGGCTGAGCACGGCGTTCACCAACGGCCTGTTCTCGCGGCGCAGCGAGTTCGTCTCCTCCGACCACGTGTCGCTGACCGCGATGGGCGGCTACTTCGAGCTGTTCGGCGACTGGGAACCGCAGCGGACCGGCGTCCCGACGCTGTTCGTCCGCGCCGGCGATGCGCTGCCGGACGCGGAAGGAGCGCCGCTGGCCGACACCGACTGGGGCCCGGACTGGCCGCTGTGCGACGCCAGACCAGAGGTCGAGGGCGACCACTTCACGATCGTGGAAGAGCACGCCGAGTCCACCGCGCACGTCGTGGACTCGTGGCTCACCGCACTCCGAGAAGAGAAGGAGATCACCGAAAATGACCGAGATCACGCCTGAACTGGTCGCTGTCGCCTACGAGGCGGTCACTTCCGGAGACCGGGACAAGGTGGCGCAGTACTGGTCGGAAGACCTGCGCTTCCTCGCACCGGGCAGCCACGCGCACGCGGGCTGGCGAGTCGGCATCGACGACTTCCTCGACTACGTGCAGGGCATGCTGGAAGCATCCGGCGGCTCGTGGAGCATGGAGATGATCTCCTTGCTCATCAACAACGAGGACGGCTACTCGATCGACGCCAACAAGATCCACGCCGTCCGCAAGGGCGCTCCAGAGGGCAGCACCTCCCCGTTCGACGTGCTCGACATCTCCGGAGTGCAGATGCTCAAGTGGGAGAACGGAAAGGTCGTCGAAGGCCATGGAGGAATCTTCGGCGACGGTGCGACAAACTACACCCAGTGGTGGTCACCGCTGAGCGGGAACGGCGAGCGCCGATACTGAGTACCGGTGAAGGAGCGTGATCGTCGCAACGAACTCCACCGCGGCGATCGCGCCCTGCCATACCCACGCGACGCTCTCCTTCGGAACTGCCCGAGCGTTCCCAAGACCCACGGGGTGTTCTGGCAGCACGACGGTTCGGCGAAGGGCCACAACGGGATCGGGCGGGGTAAGTGCTCCGTGGTCGTCGGACTCATCGTGACCGTGCCGTTTTTGACCAGGGCGGTCTGCCTGCCGACCCTGTTGGCGGATGCACATCCCCAAACCGGGCGTCTCCAAACCCGACGCGGCCCGGGCACTGGTCGGGTTGCTCGCCCGCGCGTTCCCCGAACGCACCATCCACGTGGTGGCCGACGCCGCTTACCGGGGACCGGCGTGGCGCACTCTGCCCGGCACCACCACGTTCACCACCCGCCTGGCAGCCAACGCCGTGTGTATGCCTTACCGCCGACACCCAATTGAGATGCTGATCCAGAGATTGTGTGCGCCATGCATGCACCGAGGAACGCTCGGGTAGCCAGAAAAAAGCGGCGTTCTATGAACATGAACGGTCAGCTCAGCATCGCGCATCTACCGGAAAGGATATTCGAGCCATGACGACGGCACGGGAGATCATGACCAGCGGCGCACAGTGCGTCCAAACCGATCAGACGGCGGCCGACGCCGCACGGATCATGGCCGAGCTCGGCGTCGGCGGACTGCCGATCTGCGGACCCGACAACAAGATCAAAGGAGTCGTGACCGATCGCGACCTGGTCACCAAGGTCATAGCCAAGGGGCGGGATGCCGGCACCTTCCCGGCCGGCGACCTGGGTCAAGCGGAGGCCGTCACCATCGGCGCGGACGATCCCGCCGACGAGATCCTACGGACGATGAGCCAGCACAAGGTCCGGCGATTGCCCGTCATCGATGAAGAGCAACTGGTTGGCATGGTCAGCTTGAGCGACGTCGCACGATCGCTACCCCACACGGAGGTCGGCGAGCTCGTGGACACACTCTCCTCCGACTGACTCGGCGGTTTGTGTGTCGCTCTTTCGGGGTCCTCTGCAGCGCTGTGGATAGAGCGCGAATATCGTGTGGCCACTGGGGTATCGTGGTCGGCGCTGTGCTGGCCATCGCGATTGGCGCCAATCCTGAATACACGTGAGCGATATGCAGTGCGGTTCTGCGAATGTCGACGCCGAAACGCCGAGACGCCCGCCCCCGGCTGGGTATGCCGGGGACGGGCGCGGTGGTCGTCAGCGGATGGTCGTGCGCGACAGGGAGAGCATCTTCGTCTCGGTGACGAGGAAGATCACCGCGAGCAGGCTGAGCACTGCGACGCCCATCAGGTAGAACGCCGGGGCGCTCGAATTGCCGGAAGTGCCCACCAACCAGGTCGCCACGAACGGCGCGGTGCCGCCGAACAGGACGTAGGCGGCGGTGTAGCCCATGGCCGATCCGCTGGCCCGCAGATGTGCGGGGAACAGCTCGACCATTACCGGAACGTTGCTGGTGCCGATCATCGCCACCAGCATCGCCAGCACCGAACTGCCCACCATCGCCCCGGCGAGGCTGGTCTCCATGAGCAGGAACGCGGGCAGGGTCAGCACCGCGAAACCGGCGCAGGCGCCCAGTAGCATCGGACGGCGGCCGAAGCGATCGCTGGCCATCGCCATAAGCGGGCACACCACCGAGTAGGCCAGCATCGAGACGACACTGGTCAGCAGTGCCTCGGTCTTGGTGTAGCCCAGCGACGCCGACATGTAGGAGATCATGTAGCTGCTCATGAAGTAGTAGCCCACCGCGTTGGTGATGCTGTACGCGAACAGCGCGAAGATCTGCTTGCGCGCCACCTTGAACGAGTCCCGCAGCGGCGTCCGCGCCTTGTTCTCCGTGCTCGCCAGGGTGCGGAACACCGGGGTGTCCTCGAGCCGGGAACGCAGGTAGAGACCGATCGCGCCGAGCGGCCCGGCGATCAAAAACGGCACCCGCCAGCCCCAGGACTGCAGCGCGTCCTCGGAGAGCATGCCGGTGAGCAGCATACCCAGAGCCGAGCCCGCCACAGCGGCCACGCCGACGGTCATCGGCACGACGCTGGCGTAACGCGCCCGTCGGCCTTCCGGGGCGTACTCCATGATGAACGAGGACGCACCGGTGTATTCGCCCCCGGTGGAGAACCCCTGCACCGTGCGCATCAACAGCAACAGCAGCGGAGCCATCAGGCCGACCCCGGAATAGGTCGGCAGCAGACCGATGAGCAACGTCGAAGCGCTCATGCACAGCACGCTCAACGCCAGCGCGCGGTTGCGACCGACCCGGTCGCCGTAACGGCCGAAGAACAACGCCCCAAGCGGGCGGGCGATGAAACCCGCACCGAAGATCGCCCAGGTTGCCAGCAGCGCCGCCGCCGAGTCGAACTTGGGGAAGAACAGCATCGCGATCGTGGCGGACATGACGGCGTAGGCGCCGTTGTCGAACCACTCGACGAAGTTGCCGATGGCGGAGGCGATGGTCACCCGCCGCCGCGTCCTCGCTAGGTCGGTGGGTGGTGGCGAGGTGGTGAGCTGATCCGGCGGCATATCCGAACTCCTGTCCATTCCGTCCGGTGCTTCGCCCGGTACCTGTCGTAGAGGGAATTAACCGAAACCACTGCGGTGGGGGCGTCGGGCGTCCCGCTGCCCCACCACGAGCACCGCTCAGGCCGTGTCTCGCCGCCGCAGTTCAGCGCGCTGGATCTTCCCGGTGGCCGAACGCGGAAGTTGCGGTTCGAACTCGATCAGCCGCGGGAAGGAGAACCGGGAGTAGTTCTCCTTGGCGAACGTCTTGATCTGCTCGGCCAGCTCCGTGGTCGGCGAGTACCCGTCGGCGAGCTCGATCCACGCCTTCACCACCTGGCCGCGCACCGGGTCCGGCAGGCCCACCACACCGGCGTCGGCGACTGCGGGGTGCTCGCGCAGCGCCTCCTCCACCTCGTACGGGCCGACACGGTACCCGGAGGTCTTGATGACGTCATCGGTGCGCCCGAGGAACCAGTAGTAGCCGTCGGAGTCCATCACCGCCTGGTCCTTGGTGTGGTACCAGTCGCCGCCGAAGTCCGTCTCCGATGCTTCGGGGCGCTGCCAGTAGCCCAGCGGGAACTGCGGGTTGCTGCCCGTGCGCAGGCAGATCTCGCCGGGTTGGCCCTGCTCGACCGGCTGCTCCTGCTCGTCCAGCAGCGCCACCTGCCAGCCGGGCAGCGGACGCCCCATGGAACCCGGTTTGACCGGAACTCCCGGGAAGTTGCCCACCAGCGGATAGGACTCCGTGGAGCCGTAGTAGTCCAGCAGGGTCATGCCGAACTGCTCGCGGAACCACTCGATGAGATCGACCGACAACGGCTCGTTGGCGCAGCAGACCACGCGCAGCGACTGCGGGTACCGGGTGCCCGCGTCCGGGACCTCAGCGCGCA
This sequence comes from Saccharopolyspora sp. NPDC000995, assembly GCF_053599315.1. Classification (NCBI taxonomy): domain Bacteria; kingdom Bacillati; phylum Actinomycetota; class Actinomycetes; order Pseudonocardiales; family Pseudonocardiaceae; genus Saccharopolyspora; species Saccharopolyspora sp. NPDC000995. Next base: position 38,775 of record NZ_JBSFLZ010000042.1, on the reverse strand, counting down.
TCTTGCGCACGAAGGTCGGATTCACCAGCGACGTGGTGACCCCGTTGCGCGCCATGGCGGCCAGCAGCCCCTCCGGGTCGAACCCGGCCGCGGGCCGGTAGACCAGGTGTGTGGCACCCGCCCGCAGCGGACCCATGAGCTTGGCCATCGACCACGCCCAGTCGCCCGCACCGTAGAAGACGTCACCGGGACGCAGATCGTGGCAGTACTGGAACTCGTTGTGGCCCAGCAGAGTCCGATGTGCGTGCACGATTCCCTTGGCCGCCCCGGTGGTGCCGGAGGTGTAGAAGATAAGCGCGGGGTCGTCGGCTGCGGTGTCCACTGTGGCGTACTCGGCGGGGCGCTGGGCGATCGCGGGGTCGTCCACGCTCACCAGCTGCGCCCCGGCCTCGCCGGCAAGGGGCCGGGCGCGGTCGAGCACCTCGTCCTCGGTGAACAGAACCGTGCTGCCGGAGTCCGCGAGCCGGTAGGCGATCGGCTCGTCCGCCCACAGCAGCGACATGGTCACGAGGATGGCGCCGGTGCGCAGCACTCCCAGGTAGGTCGCCGGGGTGTCCGGCCGCTGCGGCAGCAGCACCGCCACCCGGTCGCCCTTGCGGACACCGAGCTCGTGCAGGTGCACGGCCACCCGCAATGACCGGTCGCGGACTTCCGCCCAGCTCACCTCCTGATGCCGACCGGTGTGGTCCTCGAAGATCAGCGCGATCCGGTCGGCGGGATGATGATCGGCCACGTCGACGGCCATGTTGTAGCGCTCGGGGACGTCCCAGCGCTGACCGTTGACCAGGTCCTGGTAGGCGCGCTCACCTGCGGACAGTTCCGTGGGCGGCACGACGGGACGTTCGGATTCGGTGATGCTCATGCTGGCGGTGTGCTCCAGTTCGTGCGGTCGTGGTCAGCGGCGCTTGCTCAGGAACCGATCCATCTCGCGCTGCGGTTCGCCGGTGGCGTACGCGGCGGCATGCACCTTCTTCGCCGCCTCGACCGCGTCGGTGAGCGCCGCGTCGTCGATCTCGCGCAGCCGCGCCTTGGTCAGCTCCACGGCACCGGACGGGAATTCGGCGAGCTTTGTGGCGAGCGCGATCGCTTCGTCCAGCACGGCGTCCTCGTCGACCAGCTTGGTCAGCAGCCCGAGCCGCTGGGCCTCCACGCCGTCGACCAGTTCCGCGGTGAGCGTGAACTCGATCGTCTTGGCCTTGCCGAGGATGTCCCACATCGCCCAAATTCCCGTGATGCTCGGAATCCCGGAACGAACTTCGGGCTGTCCCATGCGCACTCCGGCGTGGCCCACCCGGAGATCGGCCAGCAGTGCGAACTGGAAGCCGGAACCGGCGGTCACCCCGTTGATCGCGGCGACGGTGGGCTTGTCGATGCCTCGCACCGCCCGGTACAGGATGTCGAAGCTGTCGATCCAGGCCTCCACCGCGCAGTGGTCGGACTGATCGATCGCAGCCGTCTCGGCGAGGTCCTGACCAGCGCAGAACGCCCGACCGCTACCGGTGATCACCACCGCGCGACAGGCCTCGTCCGCGCCGAGTTCGGTGAAGATCTCCACCATCCGGGTGCGCATGTCGTCCGTCCAGGCGTTCAGCTTGGCCGGCCGGTTGAGGGTGACCACGCCGATGTGCCCGCCGGGAACCGGCTCGCGCCGCAACAAGACGGTCTTCGTGCTCGAAGCAGTGGTCGCGGAGACGCTCATGTTGATCCCTCCAGGGAATCCGGGAAATGATCCATACGCATTAGAAGCGCGTGATTCGTGTCAGAATCCGGATCCGGATTCGCCGGAACCGATGCATGAAATGCAACCAAGTGAACCGGACCACGTCCAACACCATTCTGCTCCGGTTGTGATATCAACCTGGTATGGAACTCCGCCACCTGCGCTACTTCACCGTGATGGCCGAGGAGCTCCACTTCGGCCGGGCAGCGGCCCGGTTGCACATGGCGCAGCCACCGCTGTCCCAGCGCATACGAGACCTGGAGCGGGAGCTGGGTGTGCAGCTGTTCGACCGCGGGCGCCGCCAGGTCCAGCTCACCGAGGCCGGCGCGCTGCTGCTCGAACACTCGCGCCGCGTGCTGGAGAGCGCCGAGTCGGCGGAGGAGGCCATGCGGCGGCTGCGCCCAGGTGAGAACAGCGTTGTGCGGGTCGGTATCCCGCCGGACACCATGCCTGCCACGCTGCGCACCCTGCTGCACGAGTTCGCCGAGCAGGCCCCGGACGTGCTGGTCGACCTGCACGAACTCACCACCGACGAGCAGCTGGCGGCGTTACGGGAGGGCAGCCTGGACGCCGCGGTGGTGCGCCACCCCTGCGACATTTCCGGCCTGGAGTCCAGCCCGGTCGCCCGCCGCGAGCTAGGCGTGCTGTTGCCCGCCGATCATCGGCTCGCCGGTCCAGGGCCGGTGCGGCTGCGCGACCTCAACGGCCAGCCGCTGGTGATCTTCCCCCGAATGATGGCGCCGATGCTCTACGACCACGTCCTGTCGATCTGCCGCGCGGATGGCTTCCGCCCCGGCGCGATCCGGCACGCGCGCAACCCGCATTTCGTGCAGGGACTCGTCCTGGCCGGACGAGGTGTGCACCTAAACGAGCCGCCGCTGAGCGAGCCGCCGGAAGGGTTGGTTTGGTGTCCGCTACAGGACTCGCCGTTGGCCTGGCGGACATCGGTGGTGTGGGTGCCGCGCCGCAAGCACGCCGCCATCGAAGCCTTCGCCACGGTCGCCATCGCCGGACTGGCCGCGGCCGGACACAAGACCGAGGAGCATTCCGCGTATTTCCGCGGAACTTCTCAGCGTGAGCCACTCGATACAGGGTGACGACCAGGCGGCGATGGGCCAGTGGCGAAATCTCCTGGATCTGTGTGAGAAGCACGGCGAAAGGTGGCGCCGTGCCTGCGCGCTGTGGGGCATGGGTGTTGAGGCTTGGCGCCAAGGCGAGTGGTTTTCGTGCTCGCAAACTCGAGCTGGAATGCCTTGCCCCGCAAGGCGAAACCCACGACCAGTACTGCGCCGGTCACTGTTTGAAGACTTTGAGCTCGATCGCCGCGAGCACCGGCCAACACAACGAAGCAGCGCACCTGGCCGGCGTCGCTCACGCCCTCCGTGTGGCGGGCCTGATCTCAGACCGGACCGGGCTGCGGCGGACGGGTCCTCGGCATCGGATTCGTGCTGGCTGCCGCGGGTCTGGGAGCCGCGGCGTTCGCGTCACCCGTGCTCGCCTTCGTCATGCTTGTCGTTGCTACGGCCGGGTTCAAGACTACAACGTCATCCTTCTACGTGATCCCCCAGCAGTACCTCGCCGGCGCCCTCGCCGCCCCGGACTTGGGCTGATCAACTCAGTCGGCAACCTCGGCGGTTTCGTCGCTCCGACGATGATGGGGCAGATCCAGGAGCGCACCGGGAGCGTGTCGGGCGGCCTGCGGCGTTCGGCACGACGTTCTCCGTCCCTCGGTTCCTGACTCTCGACAAGCCAGAAACCTAGACGAAGCAACGGCGTGCCCCCGTCTCCGACCCTGCTGGTTAATTTCGGCGCGGTGTTGGGGCTGTTTGGGAAGGCGCGGGCGTGAAGCGAACGGACCGTTCGTGTCGTCTACCGATGCGAACACCGCCGTCCACCACACACCGGTTGGCGAGGCAGAACCGGAGCACTCCCGCGGTGAAACCAGCCCCTCGCGGAATTAACCAGCAGGGTCGTCTCCAGGCCCAAAACCCCAGCTCACACCACCCACGGATCAGTCACAAGAGCCATATATCTCAGGAATTTCCGGCGCAGGACACCCGGCAACCTCTGCAGGCGCTTGTCAGCATTGCTTGCCGTTGATGCTGAGCTGCCGCGTTCGGACATCCGTGGCGCTTCCCGCAGAGGGGCAAACCGACAGCGTGTTAACCAAGGCCGCAAGGCGGTCCCGCTGAACACGCGGCACCGGACGCTTCGTCAATGCTGGAGATTCGCCGCGTGGCTGGCGAACTCGACAGGGCTCCTGGAGCTCGAGTTCGCCGGCGCGGGAACCGACAGCTCCGTCTCGGCGATGAACTGCTCCAGTTCCTCCTGCTTGATGCCGTAGCAATGCTCCGGCGCGGGGAAGGCACTGCGGCGGACTTCGTCGGCGTACTCGCTCACCGCATCGATCATCGCGGACCGCATATTGGCCCACCGCTTGGCGAACTTGGGCTGGAAGCCGTCGAAGATGCCCAGCAGGTCGTGGTAGACAAGCACTTGGCCGTCGGTGTCCGGGCCCGCACCAATCCCGATCACCGGAACCTTCATGCGCGGCATGATGGCCTTGGTGACTTTGGCCGGAACCGCTTCGAAGACGATGGAGAAACAACCAGCGGCTTGGAGACGGAGGGCATCTTCCAGCACCGACCGCGCCCGTTGCGCGGTGACGCCCTGGGCGCGGAACCCGCCCAGGGCCGTCGCGGTTTGCGGGGTCAGCCCGATGTGGCCCATGACCGGGATGCCGGCGCGGACGATGGCCCTCGCCCGCTCCGCCGACTCGCCGCCGCCCTCGAGCTTGACGACGTCACAGCCGCCCTCTTTGACGAATCGAATCGCGGTGCTCACCGCTTGCTCGTTGGAAACCTCGTAGGAACCGAAAGGCAGGTCGCCGACCAGCAGCGGGGTTTTCAAACCTCTGCGAACCGCCGCGGTCAGCATGATCATCTCATCGATCGAGACCGGAACCGTCGTGGGATAGCCGAGCACGGTCATGGCGGCCGAATCGCCGACGAGGACCATGTCGACGCCAGCGGATTCGACCACCTGGGCGCTCGGGTAGTCGTAGGCCGTGATCATCACGATCCGTTCACCGCGGCGGCGCACGTCGGCCAGTGCGTTCACCGTGACCGGTTTGCGGCTGGCTCCGGACTTGGCTTCAGGCTGGGGGTAGGTCGACAAAGCTATCACTCCTAGTTGTTCTTCCCGGCACGCTGGCTGACCGTTGACGCCATCCCTGCCGTCACCGGGTGGAAGGTGGGTCGAAGGATGTCGAGGAGGCGACACGGACCCCCACGTGCGCCGTTCGATTGAATGCCAAATCTCTGGTCGCCTCGACGAGCGCGTCGAACAAGAACAGCGATTGCGGGCAGCGCTGTTCAACCGCGGATCGCTGGAGTGCAACGGTTTTCTCGTCGCCGCGAGCGATGGGCCCCGTCAGCGCACGCGAGGCGCCGAGTTCGCCCCAGTTCCGAAAAGCCGCTTCCACCAACGGAAGGAATGCCCCGCGATCCACTCCCACCGTAGCGGCCATGTCCTCGGCCAGGCCCAGCACCGTGACGAGGAAATTCGCGGCGACCGATGCCGCAACGTGGTAGGCGGCACGATCGCCATCCGCGACCGCGATAGGGCGCATGCCCAGGCTCATGGCCAACTTCCGTCCGACTTCCGATCCCCGCCGGGTCGTACCCGCGATCGCCGCAGCGCAACCGTCGAAGCTGGCAGGCGCGGCTCGTGTGATCGTCATCAGCGGATGCAGGGAGAATCCCTCGTGCTCCCCCAGAACTTCGAGGCCGGTGGCACCCGAGCAGTGTCCGACCAGGACTCCCGGACGCAACCGTGCCGCGACATCGCCGATAGCACCGTCCGGAACGCAAAGCAGGACCACGGGCGCATTCCCCACATCCGGATCACGCCCCAACGGGCCGACGATCTCCGTTCCCGCGTCGCGCAACGAACGTGCCAACGCGGTGCCCATCCGTCCCTGTCCGACGATTGCGACCGGGCCCTCCGGCAGATCTCGCGAAAGGTGATCTATAGCCACAACCGGATTCGTCACGCTCTTTCCCCTCCCGCAAGTCCGGGTCGCCAAAGGCATGCACCTGGCGGTTACACGTCGTGTTGAGGTGAGCGCGCCCACCAACTTCCTCGACAAGCACAAGCTGTGCCCTGACGGAACTTCGCCGACATTGCCAGGTCTAGGAGTCCTTGTGCATTAGACCAGACCTCATTTGGGGTTGTTTTGGGTAAACAGATCCAGCTTGATAGCGCGGCGATAGCAGATCACCGCGCAGGCCAGGCAGGCGAATGCCGCATAAGTGGGTGGCCTTGCGCTCGTAACGGCGAGCCAGTCGACGGGAAACAAGAAACCCACTCCAGGGTGCGTTCGATGACGTAGCGGTGGCGCCCCAGCCGGGTGGGCGACTCGATACCCCGGCGAGCGATCCGGGGATGATTCCTCGCCGACGCAACGCGTTTCGGCATGCCGGATAGTCGTAGCCCTTGTCCGCGTGCAGCTGCACGGCCGGCACCGAGGCCGTCCGACAGGCCCTCTGATCGGTGCAACGGCATCGATCAACGTCTCCAGTTCCCGGTGATCGTTGCGGTAGACCGCGGAGATGACCACGGTAAGCGGGATGCCGCTCCGTTCGCTGTCCGCATGGACCTTCGAGCCGGGCTTGTCCCGATCCACCGGGCTGGGGCCGGTCAGGTCCCCCTTTTGACCGCCCGGACGTGCATTCTGTCCACCGCCGCCCGGGGCCAGGCGATCGCTCCAGCGGTGCCGAGCAGTTCCAGCAGTTCCTGGTGCAGCCGGGTGAACACCTGCGCGGCGCTGCACTCGGTGAACCGGCGATGGACGGTAGGAGCACTGATCCCCAACGACGCGGGAAACGCTGACTAAGCGCACCCGGTTTGCAGCACATACAGGATCGCGGCCAGCACCGTGCCGTCGTCCAACCGACGCCGGCCTCCGCCCAGGTGGCGTTGTGGCACATCGGGCAACAGCCCACGCGCCAGCAGCCACAACGACTCCGGGCACCACTTCTCCACATCGTCCATCGTTGATCAACGAAGTTGCCTCCCCTACAACACACCCAAATGAGATGCGGCCTTAGGCCGGCCCATCGAGAATGAGGCACTCCGGAATATGCCACTGCGAAGGTGAGCTGTCAGCGCCCCTTGCCCGTTCGTACCAACGCCAGTGGCCAAAGAGGAAGCCCGCTGTCGGGCACACAACCCGACGGAATAACGTCGTGTCATACTCGCCAGCGTTCAGCCGTGACCTGGGGCCAATACGCGGTCTTCAGATGTCCTTACAACACTGCGTGATCATTTGGTGCCATCCTCGTTGTCACGCACCTCCTCACCAGCGACGATCACGAAGTGACGCTGGCGCATTAGAAGGATCGGACGCATGTTCAACGTCGAGAAGGTCCGGTTGGCCGGCGCCGACATCGATCTCCCCAGGATGATCCCGGTCGAGCAGCGGTTCGCCGCCGACGCGGTCGAGGACCTCGAAGGCGCGATCCGCGGCCAGGTCGCCGAGCACGACCACAACCGCCCGGTCAGCGGCAAGCGGATCGCCATAACCGTGGGAAGCCGCGGGATTGCCCAGATCGACCGCATCGTGGCCACGCTCGTCGACGCCCTGCTCGGCTGCGGCGCCAAGCCGTTCGTGGTGCCCGCCATGGGCAGCCACGGCGGGGGCACCGCCAAGGGGCAGCGGCAGGTGCTGGCCGAGTACGGGATCACAGAGGAGAGCATCGGCGCCCCGATCGTGTCCTCCATGGAGACGGTCGTGGTTGCCGAGTTGGTCGACGGCACCCCGGTGCACTTCGACGCCGAAGCCGCCCAGGCCGACAGCGTCGTGGTGCTCGCCCGGGTCAAGCCGCACACTGACTTCCGCGGCACGCACGAGAGCGGCCTGGCCAAGATGATCGCCATCGGCCTGGGCAAGCACCGCGGCGCGACCACCCTGCACACCCACGGCATGGGCGCCTTTGACACGCTCATCCCGGCGGTGGCCGAGGCGGTCCTCAAGGTCGTCCCGATCGAGTTCGGGATGGCCGTGGTGGAGAACGCCTACGAGCGCATCGCTCGGATCGAACTGATCCCGACCTCGAAACTGCTGGAGCGCGAGGCCGATCTGCTGATCGAAGCCAAGCAGCGGATGCCCAAGCTGCTGGTGTCCGACATCGACGTGCTGGTCGTCGACGAGATCGGCAAGGACATCAGCGGCACCGGCATGGACCCCAACATCACCGGCCGCGCCCAGGTCAACACCGACAAGTTCCACGCCGTACCGATCAAGCGGCTGGTGGTGCTGGGCCTGACCGAGTACACCAACGGCAACGCCAACGGCCTGGGCATGGCGGACGTGACCACCCAGCGCTGCCTCGACCAGATCGAGTTCGGCTCGTTCTACACCAACTCGCTGACCGCGGGCCTACCCGACGCCGCCCGGATCCCGATGGCGCTGGCCAACGACCGCGACGCCATCATCGCGGCCCTGCACATGACCCGCGGCCCGAAGAACCTCCCGCCGAAGATGGTGCGCATCCGCAACACCCTGTCGATGCCCCGCATCGAGGTTTCCGAGGCCTACGCCCAGGAAGTCGCCGATCACCCCGACATGACCGTGCTCAACGAGCCGCACGACTGGGACTTCGACGCCACGGGGACCCTCCAGCCCCTCCCCGCCACCCACTGAAGGACTGCGGCGGGTCATCAGTGACTACGTGGAAGGACGAACAATGGAGCTCTTCGCCCGAGGGGTGTGCGCCCCCGAGTGCCCGGTGGTTCTGGACAACGGTGACATTCTGGTGGTTGAGATGCGCCGGGACCGCGGCGCGGTCACTCGTATCGACGCAAAGACGCGGGAATTGCACACGGTCACGTTAACTGGTGGTTTCCCCAATGGACTGCTGCGTGATGCGCAAGGCAAGCTGTGGGTCGGCGAAGCCTACGAGCACGCGCTCATCCGCTACGATGCGGAGGGCAACGAGGAAGCACGCATCACCAGTTGCGGGGACGAAGTTTTCCGCTGGCCCAACGACCACGTCATCGGCCGTGACGGTGCGATCTACATGACCGACTCCGGCGCGTGGGAACACGATTTGCTCGATCCCCTGAATATGACGCTCAGGCCTGGCTGGACCGACTACCCGTTCGACGGCCGGGTGTACCGGATTGATCGGGCAACCTTGGACGTCACGCGGATCGACAACGGCATCCGGTTCGCCAACGGCATCGCCTTCGACCGCCACGACCGGCTCTACGTAGCCGAGACCATAGGCGGAAACATCTATCGCTACGACGTGTTCGGCGCCAATCCACGACGCGAGCTGTTCGGCAACGTATGGGACGGTACGGTGCCCGACGGTTTCATCGGCCCGGACGGCATGAAGTTCGGCGCGGACGGACGCCTTTACTGCGCGGTGATGGGCGCCGGGCACATCGCGGTCTTCGGCGAGGACGGCACGGTGGTGGAGCGGATCCAGACGATGGGCAAGGCGCCGACGAATATCGCGTTCACCGAAAACGGAGAGCACAAGATGTTCGTCACCGAGATCGCCAACGAGGCAATCGAGGTGCACGATGTCCTCTGCGATGGTCTACCGATCCACCGGGGCGCGCCGACCATCAAGGTCAGCACAAGCATCCCGCCGCAGCGGGACAGCTCGTCCAACCCGGTCGCGACGAACTCTGTCGGCACCACGCCGTCGCTGGCCGGAAACCCGTGAATGTGGGCGGCGGGCCCGCTCCCGGGCGCACCGCCATCAACGACCAGCGTTGCGAACTGTGGTAGCCGCCATCGGCCATCCCCGCCCCGGCCGGTCGGTTTCCGGTCAATCCCGGATTCTCGATAGACCGTGCGGTCGTTGCGGTTACCGGGCTGCTGGTTACTCGAGTTAGGGACCGGACTGTGCGCTAACGAGCCTTCTTCGGAGAGTTCGTGGTGCCGGACGTCCCAGGCGGTGCGCATCGACGTGATGCGCACCGCCTCGGCCCGCGCGGAACCGGCGAGCGCGCCTCGGGGCCCGGGCTCGCGGGTGCCGACCGCCAGCAAACAGATCATCACTGCCACAGCGGTGGCCTTCTAGCCGAGGTCAGCAGGGCGCGCGGGGACGTGTTCGGGTGCGTGCCGAGCCCGATCGCCGTCAGCTCTCTGCCCAAAGGTCGTCGATGAGGGCTCGTGCTTGATCGGCGAGAATCCGGACGGGAACTCCCGTGGCGTCCGCGATGGCCGCCAGGTCGTCGTGCTCAGGCTTCGCGGTGTGCGGGCCGATCTTGACGCGGACGGTGAAGCCTGCGAGCTCCACCGTTGTCCACTCACGAGGCACCGACCGGCGTAGGACCGCCGTGCGGCGCACCCCTAGCGTGCCGGTCGACCGGAGCAGGTGATTCTCGACCGCATCCGCCGCATGCGGCTCGCATAGCGCACACACGAGCTGGGCGGGACGGTTCTTCTTACCGACAGCCGGAACGAGCCACGCATCGGCGGCCCCCACGGTGAGCAGCTCAGGGATCAACGCACCGAGGACTTCCCCGGTGACGTCGTCGACCGTGGTTTCCAGCATGGTCATCGCTTCGACGTGACCTGATCCTCCCACCGGAGACCCGAGCACTGCGGAGAGAACATTCGGTCTTCCCGGAGTCTCTCGAGTACCGGCGCCGTAGCCCACGTTCTGGATCGTCATCGGCGGCGCTGGGCCGAACCGAGTGCCCATGGCACCCAAGAGCGCGGCCCCTGTAGGCGTGACCGTCTCCTGGTGGCTGTCGATTCCTATCACCTGTGCACCCATGAGGAGATGCAGGGTTGCCGGTGCCGGTACCGGGAGAACACCGTGGGCTGCGGAGGTCTGCCCGGTCCCCATTCCGAGAGGACCGGACCACACCTGCGAAATCGCGAGGGCGTTCAGGGCGGCTGCGACTCCTACCGTGTCGACGATCGTGTCGACTCCTCCGAGTTCGTGAAGGTGGACATCGGCAACAGAGACCCCGTGGATCCTTGATTCGACCGATGCAAGCGAGGTGATGGCGGAGGTCGCCATGGCCGCGACTGGAGCAGGAGTGGCGCGGCCTGCCATCGCCAGCAGGTCCGCGGCGCGGCGTGCCGGCACGATCTCATCGACCTCGACAACCGCATGCAGGGCGCGCACCCCCTCGCGCTCCACTGAACGCGTGCTCAGGTGCCAGCCTGTGACTCCGGTGGCTTCGATCGCCGTGCGAACAGCCTCCATCGGCGCACCCAAATCCAGCAGCGCGCCGAGCAGCATGTCACCGGAGATGCCCGAGACCGGGTTGAGAGAAAGGATCATCGGCTACTCACTGCGCCGACGGCCGCAGGGCCTGGGTGAGACGATACGCGGCCATCGCGGCCGCGAATCCGGAATCGATGTTCACGACTGTCACGCCTGCCGCGCAGGACGTGAGCATGGCGAGCAACGCTGTCACGCCCTCCAACGCAGCGCCGTATCCCGTCGAGGTGGGTACTGCCACCACGGGGCAGGCCACGAGTCCGCCGACCACGCTGGCCAGCGCTCCCTCCATACCCGCGACGACGACCACGGCGTGGCATGCACGGAGATCGTCGACGCGCTTGAGGACGCGATCGATACCGGCTACGCCGACGTCACGGATATCGAGAACGCGCATCCCGATGCACGAGGCCATGGCCGCGGCTTCGCTGGCCACTGGCCCGTCGGCCGTTCCGGCCGTGACGACGCCGAGGGTGAACTGGCCTTGCGCGGCGGGGCGCCAGATGAGCAGCCGAGCCTCTGGAACGTGGACGCCACCGGGAACTGCTGCCAGTACCTGCGCGGCAGCGACGTCGTCGATGCGCGTAATGATCACAGGGCCGCTGTTGACTTCGAGTAGTTCGGTGGCTGCCGCCGCGATCTCCTCGACCGTCTTGCCTGGTCCGTAGACGACTTCGGGCAGACCCTGGCGCCGTTCACGATCGACATCGAGGGTGAGGTTCGCACCAAGGTGCGACTTCGTCGTCATCGTGCCACCGGGGTCAGGGTGAGCAGGGCGTTCATGCTGCCGCTTCGGAATCCGAGGAGGTCGAGCGAGACGAAGGTGAATCCCTCAGCCCGCAGATGCTGCGCGAGCTCTCGGCGACGCCGAAAAGCGGTGTCGAGCTCGTCCTCGGAGACCTCGAGCCGCGCGAGGGTGCCGTCGGCATGCGCACGGACGCGGAACTCGCGCAAGCCCGTCGCTCGGAGAGCCTCCTCGGCCACCTCAATTCGCGCCAGCACCTCAGTGGTGACTTCGTCGCCGTAGGCGATGCGGGAGGACAGACATGCCGCGGCAGGCTTCGATGCGGTCGACAGCCCCAGCTCGGCGCTGACCGCGCGGACGTCTGCTTTGCTCAAGCCCGCGTCGACCAGCGGGAAGACGGCACCGCGCTGCGCTGCGGCGACCTGTCCGGGTCGATGGTCTCCTAGGTCGTCGGTGTTGGTCCCCAAGGCCGTATGAGCACCCATCAGGTTTGCCAGTGGTACGAGAGCGTCGAACAGCGCCGTCTTGCAGTGGAAGCATCGGTTGCCTCCATTGGCGACGTACTGCGGATTGTCGAGTTCATCGGTGCATACCTCTACGTGCGGGATGCCGCGGTCTCGGGCGAAGGTCCGCGCGGCGCGACGTTCCGACGTGGGCAGGCTTGCCGATACGGCGGTCACCGCCACAACACGACTACCGAGGACCTGGTGTGCGACCGTGGCCAGGAGAGCCGAGTCTGCTCCGCCGGAATAGCCCACAATGAGGCTTTCCTCCTGTTCCAATCGGCCTACGAGGCGATCGAGTTGCGCGCTCATCGGTCGGTGTCCTCCAAGTACGGGATCGTCTGTGGTCCTTCGGGCAGACCACAGACGCGAGGCTCGGGTCCGAGGGAAGCAACGTGACAACCGAGCCTCCCTGAAGGGCGAGTGGATCAATGATTCTCCAGCAACCCGACTCCACCGAACCGCTTATAGATCGAATTCTCTACGGTACGAGAGGAAGCCCATACTCGTTCAGATGTGACCGGAGCGGATGGGGGACGACACAGCGGGGAGAAGCACCGCCAGCCTGACCGGCGTCCGGCGGCCGCGAGCACCGTCACGGCGACCATCGGATTGCGCATCATGCTGCCGCCCCGAACGAGACGAGAGAACCTGGCTGGACCGTTGACCCCATCTCGTCGAACGAGTGGACATTGCTCATCGATCCTCCGACTTCAGAGTCGCATAGTCAACGCTCGCTGAGCGGCGTAGGTGCCCGCGCCGACGACGAGCACCTGACTCGTCTTCGCACCGTACCGACCGCTTCGTCCAAAGCGGCTAGGTCCAGGGCGCCACCGAGTGCGGTCATCGAGTGGGCGCCTCGACGATCCGCCGCGTTTTCAAGCGATTGCGCCACCGACCCTGTCTGTCCGCAGCCGCCGCGCAAGCGCAACTCGGTCTTGCGGGCAGGTCGCCATGAGAATGCCCCCCAGTGGGGGCGCCGACTGCCCTCTCCGTCTGGGGACAGCGAGATCCGAGAGGTCGCGCGATGAGTTTCGCGCGTGCGGGCAGTCTTTATGGCCATGGGAAAGTTGAGCTATGGCATGAACGTCTCCGTCGACGGTTACATCGCCGATAGGTCCGGCAGCATCGAGTGGTCCGAGCCGGAAGATGAGCTGCACCAGTACTGGAATGACCACACCCGTGCTCTCGCGGTGTCGCTGTACGGGCGCAAGCTCTGGGAGCTGATGTCGGCGTACTGGCCGACCGCCGACGAGGACCCGTCCGCCAGACCCGTGGTGGTCGAGTTCGCCCAGCTGTGGCGGGCGGTGCCGAAGGTCGTGTTCTCGCAGTCCCTCGACAAGGTCGAAGGGAACGCGCGGCTGGAGCGCGGTGACCCGGTCGAGGTCGTGCGGAAGATGAAGGACGAGACCGACGGGCTCATCGAGGTGGCAGGCGCGACGCTGGCAGCACCACTGGTCCGGGCCGGGCTCGTCGACGAGTTCAACCTGGTCCTCACCCCGGCCGCCGTCGGTGGCGGCACACCGTTCTTCCCTCCGCTGGACAAGTGGATCCCGCTCGAACTGGTGGAGAACCGCACCTTCCCGTCCGGCGCGGTCCTCCTCCGCTACGTCCCGAGAAGCTAGCCGACGGTGAGGGTGGGCGAGCCGGTCTGCCGACTCGCCTGCTTCCTCGGCGATGCGCATGGCTTCTTCGATGAGGGTCTCCACGCTTCTGGTGTTCCGGCAAGTTTCTGCACCCGCGTCGCCACGTCCGACCAGGTCGAGGTGGCCTTGCCGTCGATGCTGACAACCCCGTCGCCCTCACGGAGACCCGCGTCGCGAGCGGCTGACGGTCGTTCGAGCCTCACTCGGCGTACTCGAACCTCTCCGGGTACTGCGTGAGACAAGACCGTCACCATCATCGCCGAGGACACCCACTTCCAAATCTTCGACCGCGTCCGCGACCTCGTCGACTGCCACGTCATACCTCGATCGCCTCCACCGCGCTCCGCTTACGTTTGCTCCTGTCCCGTGCCGGTTACCCAGATATCGCCGACCAAGCAAATCGACGAACTGGAGGGCGGCACCGTGAGTACTGCACAAACTGAACGCCAGGAAGCCGCGAGGCTTCCAGAAGGGGATGTGGTCCGCGTTCTCCTGGAGCAGCACGCACGCATCCGCGACCTCTTCGCGGAGGTCAAGAACGCACAGGGTGAGCAGAAGCAGAACCGGTTCGACGAGCTGAGGGCCTTGCTGGCCGTCCATGAGACTGCCGAGGAATTGGTCCTGCGCCCTGTCGCGAAGAAGACGGCCGGCGAGGCCGAAGCCGAAGCGCGAAACCAAGAGGAAGAGGAAGCCAACCACGTACTCGCCGAATTGGAGAAGTTGGACGTCAACAGCACGGACTTCGACGCCAAGCTTGCGGACTTCGAACGCTCGGTGATCGACCACGCCGAGCACGAGGAGCGGGAGGAATTTCCCCCCGTGCGCCACGGCAGCCAGCAAGACGAGCTCAACGGAATGGGCAGCCGGCTGCAAGCGGTCGAGAAGATGGCCCCAACCCATCCCCATCCCACTGCCGCGGGGTCCCCGGCTACTCAGATGCTCACCGGCCCCTTCGCCGCTATGGTCGACCGCGTCAAGGATGCGATCGGATCCAGTGGCAAGAAGTGAGCGCGGGCGCTGCCAAATAAAATTAGGCCCGCTGAAGTCATCGCGGCGTCTTCGAGCGTGCGCCCGGTTGGCTCGGTTGTAATAAAGCAAGCCACGCGAAGTCTGCGTAGCCAGCAGGTAGCTCGTCCGTACGAGCACGAGGACCGCAGCACTGAGGAATCCTGAAGCGCAATGGGTGTCTCTGGTGGTCGCCGCCCGATCACCAGAGACACCGTCCTGGTAGTGGCTGGGTTCGACGTGGTAGATGCCGTACGGGATGGCGTGCTGCACGCCCGGGCCGCTTGAAAAATGTGGTGATCAACCTCGACCGGCTCGCTTGTCGGCCGCCGCTCAGCCCGGCCATCGGGGTTCTCAGCGGTTGAACACCGGTAGGTCGGCTGGAGGTTGCGGGATGAATCCGCCGTGCTGGGCCATCTGGTCGTAGAGATGGCCGTGCGACTCCGCGAGCGTTGCAAGCGCTGCGTTAACGTCGACGTGCACCAGCCGGCCGTTCCGCTTGACCACCCGCCCATCGACCAGCACAGTGTGCACGTTGCCCGAGTTGGTCTGCGCAATGATCGCGCCACAAGGGTCGTGGCGGTTCCAACCGGCCTGGCTGATGCCTGACATATCCAGCAATACGATGTCGGCCCGCTTGCCCGGTGCCAAGATTCCTGTCACGTCGTCGCCGCCCGCGGCGCGGGCACCGTTGACCGTGAGCCACCGCAAGGCGTCGTGCGTTTTCCACCGCATGACCGTGGGCAGTGTCGACCTCGCGTAGTCTTCTTGATCCTCCCTCCACCGGGTCACCTGTAGGACGAGCCGTGCGTGCGAAATCATGTCGCCGCCGGTACTGCTCGTGCAGTCGATGCCGAGGCTTGGCCCGGGCGTGTTCTCGGTGGCCTCACGAATGGCCGGGAATCCCATACCCATCTGCATCTCGGTCTCGGCGCAAACCGAGATCATGGTGCCGGTCCCCCGCAGCAGGTGCCATTCGTTCTCAGTGCTGAATGTCCCGTGCACCAGGAGAAGATCGCTGCCGAGCATGTTGTGGGCGTGCAGCGCCTCGATGTCCTTGAAGAGGTTGCGCGCGATGACTTGGTTGGAGTGGAACGTGATGCGTGCGCCGAGCTCGCGGGCCAGCTCGAATTCCTGCTTGACGTCCCCGAAGGGAGCGATGGCTAATTCCTGCGGGGCGATGCCGAAGCGCAGCAACTGTTGCTCGCTCGTGAAGTACTGGGCGCGGATTTCCCGCGCCAGCCGCGCCCGCCGGGCGAAGTCGCCTTCTTCCACCGACTCGTCCAGCCCACCTTTGGTCTCAGACCACGTGTTCGACTTGATGGGCAGGAGGCCATGGCCGTACAGCGCGCGCACGCCCGCGTCGCGGAGTCCAGCGACCGCAGCGTGCGCGTGGTCGCCGGAGACGATGTTGTGGCAGTAGTCGACCAGCGTGGTCACCCCCGAGTTAAGGCAATCGAGGCCACCGAGGTAGTTGCCCGCATACATGTCCTGCGGGCGGTACTTCGTCGCCATCTGCAGCCGGAATCCCCTCAGGTAGTCGAGGATGTTCCCGTCCGCCAGAATGCCCCGGAGCCCGGTTTGCCAGGTGTGTCGATGCGTGTCGACCATGCCCGGCATGGCGATCATCGACGAGGCGTCGATTCGCTCGGTGTCGCCAACGTCGAGGTTCGGCCCGATCTCGACGATGACACCGTTGTCAACGAGGATGTCGGCTCGTTCGAAGTCACCGAGAACGTCGTCCATCGTCACCACGGCAGCGTTCTCGATCAGTGTGCGCATGGCCCGAGTGCTCCTCTCCGTGCGGCGGACAATCGGATGCCGTCCTCAAGCGGTCCCGTTCGGTCGTTGATCGACTGTGGAGAAGAGGCTGTGGAGAGAGGCCGTCTCGCAGCCGGGTCAGCCTCTACTCGTCCACGCCAATCCGAAAACTCAGCGGCAGTATCATCATTCGCATCGTCGCGTGGTCTTCTGTTCAGTGACCCAGGTGGCGATTTGCGTCCGAGTGGTGAAGCCGAGTTTGGTCAGGATGTGCTCGACGTGGGCCTCAGCGGTGCGGCGGGAGATCACCATGATGGCGGCAATTTCTTTGTTGGTGTTGCCCGCTGCGACCAGCGCCGCTACCTCTCGCTCGCGCGGAGTAAGCACCGACGCGTGCGGTTCTTCGGTCCTGGAGCTTGCTGGTTCCCTGCCTTTGCTCGGGTTCCGTATCCATGCGATGGCCTCGTCGAAGTCGAGCTGTGTGGCGCGGTGAACGCCTTTCTGAAACGTCTCGTCGCCGAGTGAGCTACGTGCTACTGCCTCGTAGTGGTCGTGTAGGCGCGCAACATGTTTGTGGCCGGCGAGCGACGCATCGACGTTCTTTTTGATCATGTGGGACACGCCGAACAAGGTCGCAGCCCGTACCGGGTCACCGTCTGCGCTGGCTATGCAGGCCAGAATCTCAACGCACAACGCGATCTGAAACTGCTCATGGAAGCCGAGCCGCAGGCGAAGACTCTCCAGTTCCGCAGCAGTGGCTTGCTGGTAATTGCCCGCTAGTAGGTCTGCTATTCCCTTCGCCCACAGGGCAAGCGATCTCATCCACTGTTCGCCGTAGGTCTCCTTGGCGGCAGGGCACCCGCGGAACAGGGCAGCGGCGCGCTCATGATCGCCAAGGAATGCGGCTGCCAACGCCAGCTCGATCTGATCGTAGGCGGCGGCAGCGTGATCGCCAATCAGCCGATGCTTGGCGAGAGCGTCTTCGAAGAGCGTGCTCGCCCGCCCCGGATCTTCGTTGAACAGGGCGGTGAGCGCCGAGATCTGCGCGACGTAGGCCGCCCCTGATTGGTCGCCCAACTCCACCGCCAGCACGCTCGCTTGCTCGAGAAGGGCTGACCCGGATGACGCGTCGTTGAGCGCGGCATTCAGGTACCCGTCGACGTAGAGCGCTTTGACACGTACCGGATCGCATTCCGTGCTGAGCGCCAAGAGTCGATCTAGCCAACGACGCCCCTCGTAGACATGCCCACTGCTGAGCCAGAAGAATCGGAGGGCGGAAGCAATCACCAAACCTGCTTGCGATTCGCCGGGCTCGGAAGCCGAGAATTCAAGTGCCTCGCGCAGGTTGGCGTGCTCGGCCCGTAGCCGGGCGAAGACCGTCGTGTGTCCGGCGGTGAACCATTCCGCCTCGGCTTGGGCGGCGAGGTACCGGTAGTAGTGCAGATGCTTGCGACGGACGATGGTGGTCCCACCGATTTCGGCGAGGCGGTCCCGGCCGTAATCCCGGAGTGTGTCCAACAGCCGATAACGAGTCTTGCCGGGATACCTTTCCGCAGTCACGATCGATTTGTCGATCAACCCCCCGAGCAGATCAAGTACCTCGTTGGTCCCGATGCCGTCGCCTGAACCGATCACTTCGGCGGCCTCCAGATCGAACCCTGGACCGAACACGGACAGTCGTGCCCACAGCATTTGTTCGGCGGTAGAGCACAGCCGGTAGCTCCAGTCGACCATGTTTTGCAGGGTCTGCTGGCGGGTCGGCGCTGTCCTGTCTCCATCAGTCAACATTTGAAAGCGGTGATCGAGGCGGTCCACGATCTCCTGTGTCGTCATGAACCGAAGCGCGACTGCGGCGAGTTCGATCGCCAATGGAATGCCGTCTAGTCTACGGCACAATCGCATGACGACCTGGGCGTTGTCTGCCCTGACGGCGAAGGTTGGATCCACCGCTTGAGCTCGCTCCTCGAGCAGCGCAACCGCTGCGTATCGAAGGAGAATCGCCCGTTCCGAAGATCCTGCGCTGGCCAGGGGGACCGAGAGGGGAGCCAGCTCCAGGACAGCCTCACCGGCAAGGCTCAGGGGTTGGCGGCTCGTGGTCAGGATGCGCATCAGCGGGCACTGTTCGAGCAGCGAATGCGCGAGCTGCGCGCACCCATCCAGAATGTGCTCGCAGTTGTCCAGCACGAGCAGGAGCGGGCGGTCACGAAGACGGTCCGGAAGCTGCGTCAACGGCGTTGTCCCAGACTGTGATTGCAGGCCGAACGCAGCGGCTACGGTGCCGGAGACGAGTCCTGGATCGTTGAGACCAGCAAGCTCGATGAACCAGACACCGCCCGGAAATGACCGCTCCAGCAATGCGCCCGCCCGGGATGCCAACCTGGTCTTGCCCACACCCCCGACGCCTGTAATTGTCACTATCCGTGAGGAGCTTAGGAGTTTTCGCACGTCGGCCAACTCGCGCCGCCGCCCCACAAAGCTCGTAAGTTCCACCGGACGGGCCGCGTGCGAGATGGGTACAGCCGTCGACATGATCGATTCAGTTTAGCTGCTCCTAACGGGCAGGTCAAGCGAAACCGGTAGGGGCTCGAATATTGGATTTGGGTCGATCTGGGCGGTGGGCGGCTCAGGAGGAGATTTCGTACTCGGGTTGAGCCCGTCGAAGATGGGTCTGCGGCGAACCTTGGCGAACCTTGTAGTCGGCGAGGTCGATCGGCTTCATGCGTAGCCTTATTGCTCCAAGCGCTGCTCCATGAGCTCGTCGGCGCTCAACGGCCGCGTCTTATCGAACAATGGTCCTCCCCCAGGCAGGCTTGGAATCCGCGCGAAAATCTTCGGCGAACAAAAATCCCTCTGCCAACGCCCCCTGCTCTTCTGCATCAGCACGAAGGTAGGCGCATCGACAATCCGGCACTGCCCGAAAGTGTCCGCAGGACGACGCATCATGATCTGGCAGTTCGTGACCTTGCCCGCGGTGCCGGTGTACTGCCGCGCCACCCCCGGCGAGGCATCCCCGTTTTTTCATGTCCGGTGTCATCCAGCACCCACGCATCCGGTGCCACCACATCGACCGCCCGCTTGGTCAACCGTCGCCGCACCGCAGCGTAATCCCACGTCGAGGACGTAATGAACTGCTGCAACCGCCTGATGATCAATACCCACACGCTCGGCCATCGGCTGCATCGACTTCCGCCGACCGTCCAGCATCAACCCCCCGCAGATACAGCCCACCGTTGAGCCGTTGCTCACGACGCGCAAACGACGTGAACAACTTCCCACCGAAGTCCTCCAGGCGATCCCGGACCTGATCAAGCTCTGCAGCCAGCACACCAAGATCATCGCATCGGGTCGCCCGGAGGAATCGCACCTCCGGGCGCCTACAGATCCCGGCGTGACTCTCGCGATTCACCGGGCTCCTACCATCTTGGTCACCAGACACGCGGAACCCAGGAAACCCAGGCCCAATGTGCAAGAAAGCGGGGACGCTGCGCGATCATCCGCTGCCAGCACTGTGGAGCCTTTTTCTTACTCCGAAGCCGTTTGCACTTCTTCCGGAGTCAGCGCACCAAGTAGGCGTTTATGCGTGTCAACAATGGATACATCGCGCAGCGATAGAACGCCCCAGGTGCGGTAGGGACCGCCCTTGCGGGCGGCCCCCCGCGCAGAATCCCAGCGCGCGGAATTCCCGCACTGGGCTCCTTCCTCAGGACCGAAAGGCAAAGCGTGTACCCGCCGGTGCAGTTCTTGCAGGTTGCCCTCCAAGTCCTGGCCGTAGGCTTCCCAAGGTCACCCCGTCGACTCCGGCAGCCGCCTTGGGGCTCAGTGCCTGATAGTCCGCTCGCAGACGAGCGAGGTCGACATGGTGCAGCAGCGCGGTGAACCGCGCACTCCTGTCCCTTCGTGCTGCCTTGCGCACACGGCCCAGCCCGTTTGTCACGCCTGGCCTGGCCCTGTGTCCGGGACGTGTCGTGCTGTCCGTGTCCCCTTGGCTGGGCCTTTCTCCCCTCGAAAAAATTAGGTGATTGGGTGGTCTGTTGGGGCTATCGGGGTTGGAAGGACGACTCTGCCCGTCAGGTAGTTGTCGACTCCTGCCGCCGCCGAGCGACCCTCGGCTATCGCCCAGACGATCAGGGATTGGCCTCGTCCCATGTCCCCCGCCGTGAAGACCCCTTCCACACTGGACATGAAGTTCTCGTCGCGGGCGACGTTGCCGCGCGCGTCCAGGGTGACGCCCAGGTGTTCCAGCAGGCCTGCTCGTTGCGGGCCCACGAAGCCCATCGCGAGCAGTACCAGCTGCGCCGGGAGCTCCCGCTCCGTGCCCTCCACCGGCTCGAAGCCGGCGTCGGTGCGCCGCGCCTCCACCACGCGCAGCGCTCGCACCTCACCTTGATCGCCGCCCAGGAACTCCTGGGTGTTGACGGAGTACAGGCGTTCGCCGCCCTCCTCGTGCGCCGAGGAGACCCGGTAGATCATCGGGTAGGTCGGCCACGGGTGCGCCTCGGGTCGGGACACCGGCGGCATCGGCATGATTTCCAGTTGCGTGACCGAAGCCGCGCCCTGCCGGTGCGCCGTGCCCACGCAGTCCGCTCCCGTGTCACCGCCGCCGATGACCACCACGTGCTTGCCCTCGGCGTCGATCGGCGGCCGCGCCAGGTCGCCCTCCTGCACCTTGTTCGCCAGCGGCAGGTATTCCATCGCCTGGTGCACGCCGTCCAGCTCGCGCCCCGGCACCGGCAGGTCGCGGGCCTGCGTCGCACCGCCCGCGAGCACCACCGCGTCGTAGTTGGCGCGCAGCTGCTCGACCGTCACGTCCACGCCTACGTTCACGCCGGTGCGGAATTCGGTGCCTTCGGCCCGCATCTGGCCCAGGCGCCGGTCCAGCCGGCGCTTCTCAAGCTTGAACTCCGGGATGCCGTAGCGCAGCAGCCCGCCGATGCGGTCCGCCCGCTCGTAGACCACCACGCTGTGGCCGACGCGGGTCAGCTGCTGCGCCGCCGCGAGCCCGGCGGGACCGGAGCCGACCACTGCGACCTTCTTGCCCGTGACGGTGCGAGGCAGCTGCGGCCGGACCAAGTCGGCGTCCCAGGCCTTGTCGATGATCGTGATCTCGACCTGCTTGATGCTGACCGGGTCGGAGTTGATGCCGACCACGCAGGCGGTCTCGCACGGTGCGGGGCACAACGTCCCGGTGAACTCCGGGAAGTTGTTCGTGGCGTGCAACCGCTGCGCGGCTTCCTGCCAGTCGTTGCGCCACACCAGGTCGTTCCACTCCGGGATCAGGTTTCCCAGTGGGCAGCCCTGGTGGCAGAACGGGATCCCGCAATCCATGCAGCGGCCGGCCTGCTTCTGCAGCTTGGGCTGTTCGAACTCGAGGTAGACCTCGCGCCAGTCCTTGATGCGCACGTCCACCGGGCGACGCCGCGGCGTTTCCCGCGGCGTCGTCATGAATCCCTTGGGATCAGCCATGTGCGGCCTCCATGATCGCCTCGTTGACGTCGCGCCCGTCGCGTTCGGCGGCGTTTCGGGCTGCGAGCACCCGCTTGAAATCCTTCGGCATGACCTTCCCGAAGCGCTCGACCGCGGTGTCCCAGTCGGCCAGCAGTTCCCGCGCCACGGCCGACTCGGTCTGCTCGTAGTGCCGCCGCACCCGGTCGTGCAGGAACTCGCGGTCCGCGTCGTCCAGCGGGTCCAGGTCGACCATCTCGGGGTTGATCCGTTTGGGGTCCAGGTCCAGCAGGTACGCGATGCCGCCGGACATACCGGCCGCGAAGTTGCGGCCGGTGCTGCCGAGGATCACCACACGACCACCGGTCATGTACTCGCAGCCGTGGTCACCGACGCCTTCGACCACGGCCATGGCACCCGAGTTGCGCACCGCGTACCGCTCGCCGACCACGCCGCGCACGAACATCTCGCCACCGGTCGCGCCGTAGAGCAGGACGTTTCCGGCGATGATGTTCCGCTCGGCCACGAACGGCGCCGAAGCGTCCGGGCGAACCACGATTCGCCCGCCGGACAAGCCCTTTCCGACGTAGTCGTTGGCGTCGCCCAGCAACCGCAGGGTGATGCCCCGCGGCAGGAACGCGCCGAAGGACTGCCCGGCCGATCCCGTGAACGTCACGTCAATGGTGTCCTCCGGCAGACCTTCGCCACCCCACCGCCGGGTCAGCTCCGAGCCGAGCATGGTTCCGACCGTGCGGTTGACGTTGCGCACCGGCATGTCCAGCCGCACCGGGGTGCCTTCCTTCAGCGCCCCCTCGCACAGCTGGATCAGCGTGTTGTCCAGCGCCTTCTCCAGACCGTGGTCCTGCTCGGCGGTCTGGTGCCGCGCTGCGCCACGCGGCAGTTCCGGCACGTGCGTGATCGGCGCCAGGTCGAGGCCCTGGGCCTTCCAGTGCCGCACCGCCTCGGAGGTGTCCAGCAGGTCGGCGTGCCCGATCGCCTCGGCCAGCGTCCGAAATCCCAGCGCTGCCAGGTATTCCCGCACTTCCTGCGCGATGAACTCGAAAAAGTTCACCACGTACTCGGCCTTGCCGGTGAACTGCTCGCGCAACTGCGGGTTTTGGGTGGCCACGCCCACCGGGCAGGTGTCGAGGTGGCAGACCCGCATCATGATGCAGCCAGAGACCACCAGCGGCGCGGTGGCGAAACCGTACTCCTCGGCACCAAGCAGAGCCGCGATCACCACGTCGCGCCCGGTCTTGAGCTGACCGTCGGTCTGCACCACGATCCGGTCGCGCAGGTCGTTGGCCAGCAGCGTCTGCTGCGTCTCGGCCAACCCAAGCTCCCACGGACCACCCGCGTGCTTGATCGACGACAGCGGAGAAGCACCGGTGCCGCCGTCGTGTCCGGAGATCAGCACGACATCGGCGTGCGCCTTGGACACTCCCGCGGCAACCGTTCCGACACCGACCTCGGACACCAGCTTGACGTGGATCCGCGCCCTGGGGTTGGCGTTCTTCAGGTCGTGGATGAGCTGCGCCAGGTCCTCGATCGAGTAGATATCGTGGTGCGGTGGCGGGGAGATCAGGCCCACACCCGGCGTGGAGTGCCGGGTCTTGGCCACCCAGGGGTACACCTTGTGGCCGGGCAGCTGCCCGCCTTCGCCGGGCTTCGCGCCTTGCGCCATCTTGATCTGGATGTCGTCGGAGTTGACCAGGTACTCGCTGGTCACGCCGAACCGGCCGCTGGCGACCTGCTTGATCGCCGAGCGCCGCGAATCGCCGCTGGCGTCCGGGGTGAACCGCTCGGCGTCCTCGCCGCCCTCGCCGGTGTTGGACTTGCCGCCCAACCGGTTCATCGCGATGGCCAGCACCTCGTGCATCTCCTGCGAGATGGATCCGTAGGAGATGGCGCCGGTGGCGAACCGCTTCACGATGGACGTGATCGGCTCGACCTGCTCGATCGGCACCGGCTTGCGCGCGCCCTCGCGGAACTTGAACAGCCCGCGCAGGGTCATCAGCTCCCGCGACTGGTCGTCGACGGCCTTGGTGTACTCCTTGAACACCTCGTAGCGGCCGCCGCGCGTGGAGTGCTGGAGCTTGAACACCGTCTGCGGGTTGAACAGGTGCGGCTCGCCTTCGCGCCGCCACCGGTACTCGCCGCCGACCTGCAGCGTCCGGTGCGGCGCCGCCACGCCGTCGGACGGGTAGGCCCGGCGGTGGCGTTCGGCGATCTCCTGCGCGAGCACGTCGAATCCGACGC
Organism: Saccharopolyspora sp. NPDC000995; assembly: GCF_053599315.1. NCBI lineage: Bacteria > Bacillati > Actinomycetota > Actinomycetes > Pseudonocardiales > Pseudonocardiaceae > Saccharopolyspora > Saccharopolyspora sp. NPDC000995. The sequence goes on along the minus strand of NZ_JBSFLZ010000042.1, from coordinate 14,437 downwards.
CGCCGAGCCGCGAAGTGGTGCCGGTGAAGCACTGCTGCACAATCTCTTCGCCGAGCCCGATGGCCTCGAAGATCTGCGCGCCGGTGTAGGAGGCCACAGTCGACACGCCCATCTTGGACATGGTCTTGCGAACGCCCTTGCCCAGCGCCTTGATGAGGTTCGCGGTCGCCTTCTTTGCGTCCACGTCCTGGATGACTCCGCCGCGAACCAGGTCCTCGACGGTGGCCATCGCCACATACGGGTTAACGGCGGCGGCGCCGTAACCGATGAGCAAAGCGACATGGTGCACTTCGCGGACGTCACCGGCTTCGACGATCAGGCCCACTTGGGTGCGCTTCTTCTCGCGCACCAGGTGGTGATGCACGGCACCGGTGGCCAGCAGCGACGGGATCGGCGCGTGCTCGGCGTCCGCCGAGCGGTCCGAGAGCACCAGCACGTGCGCCCCGTCCGCGACAGCGGCCGAGACCTCTTCGCAGATCTCGTCGAGCCGCGTGTGCAGCGCCTCGCCACCACCTGCGACGTGGTAGGTCATCTGGATCACCGCGGGCTTCAGGCCCGGGCGGTCGCCGTCGTCGTTGAGGTGCACGATCTTGGCGAGCTCGTCGTTGTCCAGCACCGGGAACGGCAGCGCCAAGTTCCGGCAGGCCCGCGGGTCGTGGTCGAGCAGGTTGTGCTCGGGCCCGACGTGGGTGCGCAGCGAGGTGACCAGCTCTTCCCGGATCGCGTCCAGCGGCGGGTTGGTGACCTGCGCGAACAGCTGCGTGAAGTAGTCGAACAGCTGCCGCGGCCGTTCGGAGAAGGCGGCGAAGGGCACGTCGTTGCCCATCGAGCCGATCGGCTCGGCGCCGGTGGTGGCCATCGGCTTGAGCAGGACGCCCAGCTCTTCCTGCGAGTAGCCGAAGACCTGCTGCCGGTGTACCAGCGAGTCGTGCGAGGGCAGCTCGCGTTCGCGGTCCGGCAGGTCCGCCAGGTGCACCACGCCCGCGTCCAGCCACTCCTGGTAAGGGAATTCGGCGGCGAGCTCGCCCTTGATCTCGTCGTCGTCGATGATGCGGCCCTTGCCGGTGTCGACCAGGAACATCCGGCCCGGCTGCAGCCGGCCCTTGCGGACGACCTTGTCCGCGTCGACCTCCAACACGCCGACTTCGCTGGCGAGCACCACGAGTCCGTCCTCGGTGACCCAGTAGCGCCCCGGACGCAGGCCGTTGCGGTCGAGCACCGCGCCGATCTGGGTGCCGTCGGTGAACGCCACCAGCGCCGGCCCGTCCCAGGGTTCCATCAGGTAGTTGTGGAACTCGTAGAACGCGCGGCGGGCCGGGTCCATCTCGGCGTGGTTCTCCCACGCCTCCGGGATCATCATCAGCACCGCGTGCGGCAGCGACCGACCGCCCAGGTGCAGCAGTTCCAGCACCTCGTCGAAGGTCGCCGAGTCGCTGGCGTCCGGGGTGGCGATCGGGAACAGCCGCTGCAGGTCACCGGGGATCAGATCGGTGGCCAGCATGCTCTCCCGGGTCCGCATCCAGTTGCGGTTGCCCTTGAGCGTGTTGATCTCGCCGTTGTGCGCGATGAACCGGTACGGGTGCGCCAACGGCCACGACGGGAACGTGTTGGTCGAGAACCGGCTGTGCACCAGGCCGATCGCGCTGGCGAAGCGTTCGTCGCTGAGGTCGGGGTAGAACGCGCCGAGCTGGGCCTCGGTCAGCATCCCCTTGTAGACGATGGTGCGCGCCGACAGGCTCGGGAAGTACACGTCGGCTTCGTGCTCGGCCCGCTTGCGGACGCAGAACGCCCGCCGCTCGAACTCCAGCGCCATTTCGTCGTGCGCGGCATCGGTGCCGTGGCCGACGAAGAGCTGTCGGAAGCCGGGCATCGTTTCGCGCGCCGAACTGCCGGCGCGGCCGGTTTCCACCGGCAGTTCGCGCCAGCCGAGCAGCCGCAGGCCCTCCTCCGCCACGATCCGCTCGATGGTCGCCACCGCGCGCGCCGCTTCGTCGGCGTCGATGGGCAGGAACGCGGTTCCCGCCGCGTATCCGCCGCGTTCGGGCAACTCGAAGGGTACGACGGCGCGGAAGAACTCGTCCGGGATCTGGGTCAGCAGACCGACGCCGTCCCCGGTCTCGGGGTCGGCGCCCTTGGCACCGCGGTGCTCCAGGTTGCGCAGCGCCGTCAGCGCCTTCGCGACCAGGTCGTGGCTGCGCCGACCGCGCAGGTCGGCGACGAAGGCGACACCGCACGCGTCGTGTTCGTTGGCCGGGTCGTAGAGACCATGGGCAGCGGCGCTACGTTGCGCCGATTTTCTTGCATGGTGGGAAAGGGGCATCAGACCTCCCGTCGTCAGGCCGCGGGCTGCAGCAGGGCATGACTCACCCACCGCGATCCCGCAAGAGCCTTTGGGGGCACTGACAAAAGGATGCGCCGTTGCACTCTTGGTCAGTTTGAGGCACTCTACATAGCGAGCGGCCGAAAAGCTACCGTTTAGTAACACGAAGTTAAGCAAAAATTACGGGTTCCCAGCCATTGAGACATCGTTGTCACAATCCCTGTGGGCTCGGGAATTTTGCACCACGGCAATGTCCATACGCGACTGTTCGGCGCACCGAGTGGCGTTGTTCACGATCTTCTTGCAAATCACCGAATCACTGCTCAACATCTTCGGATTCGGTTCAGAACCAAGCATTTCTGTAATTGACCACACACCGAGCGTGCAGCACGGCAGAACCACCCGATCGCCAACGAATTCGTCCCGTTGACTGTCCAATGCCGAGAAGATGCCGGAAAACCCGGCGCCAGCGGAGCGCCGGGCAGCCGAATCAAGTCCGGATCGCGGGCGTCGCGAATGGTTCTTCCGGCGCAGCCACCAACGGACGATTTCGGGCAAACCGACCGAGGAGTGCGAGCAACACCAAACCGAGCAGCAGATAGGGGTTGCCGAACAGATGCTGCAGCGGCGTCCACGGCGGGCCGGTAGGCAGCATCCGGAACGATGCGACGAGCACGGTCACCAGTGTCACCCCGGCGACCACGAGCCAACCCGGGCTGCGCAGCCGGGCGGCGTAGGCGAGCAGGACAAGCAACCCGGGAGCGCACCAGACCCAATGATCCGACCACGACGTCGGCGACACCAGCAGCGCCAACAGGCCGTTGGCGGTCACGGCGAGCGTCGGCTCGGACCGGCGGATCGCGAACGCCACGACGGCCACGCAGGCAAGCGAGATCGCCAGCCACAGCCCGTTCTGCGCCACCGCGGGCAGTTCCAGCCGGGCCAAGCCGCCCATGATCGACTGGTTGGTGTGGAAGGCGGAGCCGCTGACGCCGTGCGCCGGACCCTTGCCGAACCAGTACTCCACTGCCGCCTGGTAGTTCAGCGCGAAGCCCACCAGGGTGCCGAGCGCGGCGGTCGCCACCGCGGTCACCACCGCCCGGAAGTCCTTTCGGAACAGGAAGAACAGCAGGAATGCCGCAGGGGTGAGCTTGATCGCCGCGGCGATGCCGATCAGCAGCCCGCGCGGCCAGCGCGGGTTGCGCGCCAGGCAATCGACGATCACCAGGCCCATCAGGGCGATGTTGATCTGGCCGAGCCCGAACGAGGCGTAGACAGGCTCCAGGAACAGCGTCCACGGCAGCAGCGCCATCGCCACCGCGAACGCGCCGCGCTTGCCGACCACCGGCCACAGGTGCCGGGTGACCAGGTACAGCGCGGCGCCGATGGCGAGCAGGCCCACGACGTAGAGCGCGACCAGCCCGGCGACGAACGGCAACAGCGCGAACGGCAGCAGCGGCAGCAGCGCGAACGGCGGGTACACCCAGGGCAGTACCCGGCCGATGCTGACGGTGGGAGCGGTGTTCATGATGTCGCCACCGGTCAGCCAGGTGTGCACCGCCCAGCGGTACACCTGGTAGTCGATGCCGGATCCCTGGTCAAGCCCGGCCCGGCGCATTAGCACCAGCAGCGCGAAGGACGCGATCAGCAGCGGCACCGAGAGCGCGATGATGACGCGAGAGTGGGTCACGACGATTCCGCGAAGCCGGCCCGGCAGGCGGCCGAGGTTCAGGACAGCATGGCCGGACTCGAACTGCACCGTGGCCAACTGGGTCCTCTCGATCAGGCGACCGGCGTCGACCACCGTCACGCGATCACGCGATCACGCCGAGTTCGCCAGGTCGCGGGAAACACCCGTGAACAACCGAGGAACTCTAACCCACCGCCGATCTGGACCGGCACACGCCTCGCCGCAGGACGGCGAATCACCGGGCGGTCCCATCGAGTGATTCCCAGCACCTTGGCCAGCAGTTCGCCCAGTTTCTCCCGTTCGTCCGCCGCCAGCGGGGCGAGCAGAGCGCGTTCGCGCTCCAGTTGCTCAGGGACCAGCCGATCGATCAGCTCCAGCCCCTCGCTGGTGAGCCGCACGTCGATGTACCGGCGTTCGCGCCGGGACGAGGTGCGGGTAATCAGAGCCTCCGCCTCCAGCCTGGCCAGTCGCTTGGTGGTGGCCGCCCCGAAGGACAGCGTCTCCTTGGCGAGCTGGCTGGGCCGCAGCCGGCCGCCGGTCCGCCGCAGATCGCTGAGGCCGCCTACCCGGCAAGCGTCGTCCGCTGGGTACATTTCATCCGTGTCGTGCTCCTCAACGAGGACGGCGACGACACCACCGGCTACCGCGGGCCGTTGATCTACGGTGACGTCAACGGCGGCGAGGCCGACCGCCTCCGGCTGCTGAACTCCCGCTGCTACCCACCGCACTGCGCCGTGCACCCGTAACCGCCAGCGGGGTGGGACCTCCCCCGTGTTCGGTTCGAGACCTGCCGGATGGTGTTCGCCAGCTCCGACCGGGTCCGCCTTGATGCCGACTAAGAGGTCGCGCAAATTGGGGGCGTTGATGGCCCGGAGCGGAGTGCAGGCACGGGCTTGGTGATCATGAAGTCGTGTTCGCCGCGCTGTTGCCGGCTCGGCCGGTCTTCAACCCGGGGCATCCGTTGGGGTGCACCGTCGCCGTGTGTCGGATCGGATCGTGTTCGACAAGCTGGTGCAGATGTTGCGGTTCGGCTGCATCATGATTTGCACAAGAGAACAATTTTGACTTCGATGCCGACCACCGCAAGTGACGACTCGCGCCGATCCTTGGGCTGATTCGGCGGCCGGTCAACACACTGCGTCATGAAATTCCGAGCCCCGGGGCGCTCGGGACCGGGGCCCCGGGGCTCAGCTCTCCTCCAAGCCCAGGTGGTACAGCTCGGGGAGGTTGACCACGATCGCCTCCTGGGTGCTGCGGGCGATCACCACCACCGCCGGGTCGCTCGGGTCCGGGTTCTCCTCCCGGTGCGGCACGAACGGCGGCACGAAGATGTAGTCGCCCGGCTCGGTCTTGATCCGGACCTCCTCGACGCCGTCGTGGAAGACGAACTCCGGGTGGCCGCTGACCACGTAGATCGCCGTCTCCGACTCGCCGTGGTGGTGGTTGTCCGACGACGTCGACGGGCCGACGTGCGTCTCCCCCATCCAGATCCGCTCCGAACCCACCAGGTCGCCGCTGATCGCCGCGAGCCGCCGCATGCCCTCGGTCTGCGCGGTCTTGTTGTCGAGGTCGGCGGCCCGGACGTGGTGCAGCCGGGTGCGCAGCGAGCGACGCTGCTCCTCGGACACCGAGGTCGAGAGATCCGGGTGGAACGCGTCGTGCCGGGTCATCAGATTCCTTCCTTGCTCACCGATCGCCGACCAGCGGCACCCCGTCGAGGAACGTGCTGACCTGACGGCCGAGCTCGCGCCACACCTCGGTGCCGGGCGACCCGTTGTGCACCGAGGTAACCCCACCTTCCACCGCTCGCACAACCTCGCCGATGCTGATCCTCTCGGCCGGCCGCGCCAGCGCGTAGCCGCCGTCGCAGCCGCGCTGGCTGGTCACCAGCCCGGCCCGCCGCAGTTCGACCATCAGGTTGACCAGCGAATTCAGCGGGATGCCCTGCCGACGGGCGATGACCTCGCATTTGACCGGTTCGCTGCCGCTCCCGACCAGCTCGCGCAGCGCCCGCACCGAGTAGTCGATGCGGGCCGAGATGTGCACCGGAGCGGATCGGCGGGCGCGCGGCGCGGCCGGTGTCTCGGGCAGCAGCACCGCGCCCTTGCCGATCTCCTCGCAGAACAGCACGATGCGCGCGGCCACGCTCCGGTGGAACTTGTCGTTGAGGATGTCGTGTACGCCGTCCTTGAACACCGCCAGCGAACTCTGCGGGTGCTTGGCCGCCAGCGAGGTCACCGGGGCGACCGGGGCGAGCGTGTCCGCGTCGCCGTGCAGCAGCAGGATCGGCACGTCGGGAAGCTGCTTCGGCGGCTCGGGGACGTCCTCGGTCAACCGGCCCCACTCGAACTCGGGATCGTTCTCGAGCAGTTCGCGGTGCACCGGGCACGACGTGCGCGCCCCGATCTCGTCGGCCCGGTCGACGGGGCTCTGCCCCCGGGCGAGCGGGGTGCCCGCGAGGATCAGGCCGTCCACCTCCATCTCCAGCGCGAGCGCCCACGCGCGCAGGGCCCCGACGTCGGTGCCGACCAGGAACCGAGCCGCGCCGGGCCGGAACCACGTCTCGGGATCGGTATCCGGTTCGGGCACCACCACGGCGTAGCCGTCGGCTGACAGCCTTCGACCGAAGCGCTGGTAAACGGCCGGGTTCTCGCCTCTCCCGAGCAGCACCACCAAGGTGCCGCGGCAGGCCCCCTCAGGAGCCCAGGTCCCGCTCATGTCAACTCCTCACAAAACCGTTCCGGAAGCACCTTGCCGCAGCGGTGCGGGTCGCGGAACCTCGGACGCCCCTTCGGTGTGCCCAGCCGGGCTGTCCTGCCGAGAAGACGCCCGAATCGCCGCAGCGGCGCGAGAGTCCCGCGCCGCAAGCGGCTGCCGCCGCTTGCAAAGCAGACCATGGACTCACTTGCCGGGGTACAGGTCCCGGTCACAGGCCTTGGTCACGTCCACCTGCTCGCGCAGCACGCCCGCCTCGTAGTAGCGGTCTGCCACGGCTTGCAGGTCGGCGACCACATCATCGGTCAGCGGCCGGACCTCCTGCTTGGTCCGGGTCAGGATCTGGTGTGCCACCTGCGGTTCCAGCGACGTCAGCTTCTCGTAGACACGCTGGTACTCCGCGGGGTGCTCGTCGCTCCACTGCCACGCCGCCTCGAACCGGCGCATCGCGTCGGCCAGCGCCTCCCGTTTGAGCGGGTCCGCGGCAGCCGCGGTGGACACCGACAGGATGCCGTTGCGGCCGTTGATGCCTTGGCCGTCGCGGATCACCCGCGCTCCGGCGTTCTCCGCGATCGACAGGTACGGGTCGAAGGTCGCCCAGGCATCGATGTGCCCGGCGCTGAAGCCCGCCTGCGCGTCGATCGGCAGGCTGAAGGTGATCTGCACGTCCTGCTGCGTCAGCCCGGCCTCCTCCAGCGCGCCGAGCGCGGTGTAGTGCGAGACGCTGCCGGGCGCGGTGGAGACCACGAGGTGCTTGCCTCGCAGGTCGGCCACGGTGCGGATCGGCGATCCCGGCGGCACGATGATCGCCGTCGATGACGGGGACGCCGCAGTGGCCACGGCGGGCCGGGCAGGCACACCACCGGCGATGGCCTGCACCGTGGGCGCGTCGGCTGCGGTCGCGGTGTCCACGTCGCCGGAGCGCATGGCCTCGAAAAGCGGTGCCGCGCCTTGGAAGTTGGCCCAGCGAATCTTGTAGGGGGCGTCCTTGAACGCTCCGGATGCTTCCACTCTGGCGCGCAGTCCACCGGCCTGGTCGCCGAGCACCAGTGTCACGTCGGACAGCGACCTGGGCGAGTTGCCTCCGGCGCAGCCGGCCACGGCGAGAAGCACCGCGGCCAGCACCGCTACCAAGGTTCTAGTCGTTCGCACTCTTGTTGTCTCCAGTCTCAGTCGAGCAGATCCGGCTGCTCGTGCACGATCTCCTCGAAGAGCGGGGCGAAGGTCACCCAGCCCGGATCGCGGTGCTGCTGGTACTGCTGCCTGATGTGCTGCGCGATCACGTGCGGGATCAGCTGCAGCAGCCCGGCCGCCTGGGCGACGACCTGGACCTTCGAGTTCCGCTCGGCGGCGACGTGCAGCGACACCGCCTCCTCCAGGCTGCGGCCGACGGTCAGCGGCCCGTGATTGGCCAGGATGGCCAACTTGCGCTGTCCGAGCGTCGAGGCGAGCCGGCGGGCTTCCTCCAGGTCCAGCACGACCCCGGAGAAGTCCGGCCCGATCACGTTGTCCTCGTGGAACTGGGCGCTGTCCTGCGAGATCGGCAGCAGCTCGGTGCCCAGCGCGGCGAGCGCCTTGCCCCAGATGGAGTGGCTGTGCGCGGCCGCGTCCACGTCGGGCGGGCCTGGTGGATCTGCGAGTGGATGGCGAACGCCGCCTGGTTGACCGGGTGGTCGCCGTGCACGATCTCGCCGTCGTGGTTGACCAGCAGCAGCTCGGAGGCCTCGATCCGGCTGAAGGCCCGGCCGAACGGGTTGACCCAGAAGTGGTCCGGCAGCTCCGGGTCGCGGACCGTGATGTGCCCGGCGGCGCCTTCGTTGTAGCCGAGCTTGCCGAAGAGCTGCAGCGCCGCGGCCAGCCGCTGCTTGCGGAGCTGGCGCTCGTCCTGGATGTCGTCGAAGACGGGTCGGGCCGGGAAGCTGTTCTTCCGCGGGGAAAGCGACCGGGCGAACTCGGATAGCCGGGGTGCGACGGTGGTCATGGTGGTCTCCTCGATGTGTCTCCGCGCGCTGGCCGATGGCGATTTCGCGCGAATTCGCGGCACTCGTGTCAGGCCGCGGCCCGGCGGGCGATTTCCTGACGTACCAGCGGGATCAGCTCGCGGCCGTAGTCGACCGCGTCGTCGAACGGGTCGTAGCCGCGGATCAGCAGCGTCGTCACGCCGATGTCGACGTAGTCCAGCAGCGCCGCCGCCACCGTCTCCGGGGTTCCCACGAGCGCGGTCGAGTTGCCTGCCGCGTTCGTGACGGCCGCCGTGGGCGTCCACAGTGCACGGTCGTGCAGCTCCCCAGCCTCGGCGGCGGCGAGGAGGCGCTGCGAGCCGACGCTGGCGACTTTCTGGCCCGGGTTGAGGGTCTTGCGCCCGGTGAACGACGCCAATCCGCCGCGCGCGGCGTTGATCCGGTCGAGGATGCTATGCGCCCGCTCCCACGCCTGCTCCTCGGTCGCGCCCAGGATCGGCCGGAACGACACGCTGATCCGTGGCGGCTCGCAGCGCCCGGCATCGACTGCGGTCTTGCGGACCGCGGCGATCTGCTCGGCGGCCTGCGCCAGCGGCTCGCCCCACATCGCGTAGACGTCGGCGTGCTTGCCCCCGACGCGAAGCGCGGCTTGCGAGGAGCCGCCGACGTACAGCGGTATCCCGGACTGCCGCACCGGGCGGACGACCGCGTTGTAGTCCTCGAAGCGGTAGTGCGCGCCTTCGTGGCTAACGGGTCCATCGGCGGTTTACACCTGGCGGAGGACATCCAGGTACTCGTCGGTGCGGGCGTATCGCTCGTCCTTGCCCAGGTAGTCGCCGTCGCGGCGCTGGTCCGCGTCGTTGCCGCCGGTGATGATGTGCACCGCGATCCGGCCGCCGGTGAGGTGGTCGGCGGTGGCAAAGGTGCGGGCCGCCAGCGTCGGGGCCACGAAGCCGGGCCGATGCGCGACCAGGAAGCCCAGCCGCTCGGTGTGCGCGGCCGCGTAGGCGGCCAGCTGGGTGTTCTCCGGGCTGCTCGACCCGTAGCCGATCAGCACCCGGTCGAACCCGGCCGCCTCGTGGGCCTGGGCGAACTTGCGCAGGAACGCCGGGTTGACCACGGGTCCGTCGGCGGCGTGGACCTCCGAGACGTGCTGCGCCCCGATCATCCCGATGAACTCGACGGTCATGACGAACTCCCTTCTCCGGTCCCGACGCCCAGCCAGGACAGCAATTCGGCGCGCAGCGCCAGGAAAGCCGGATCTGTCACATCGCGCGGGCGGTCCAGGCCCAGCACCTGGTCGTAGCCGATGTGGCCGTCGCGCATCACCAGCACCCGGTCGGCCAGAAGCAGCGCCTCCTCCACGTCGTGCGTGACGAGCAAGATCGCACAGCCGTGGCGTTGCCACAGCTCGCCGACCAGCTGCTGGGCCTTGATGCGGGTCAGCGCGTCCAGCGCCGAGAACGGCTCGTCCAGCAGCAGTAGGTCTGGTTCGCGCACCAGTGCACGGGCTAACGACGCCCGCTGCGCCTCCCCGCCGGAGAGCACCTTCGGCCACACGTCCACGCGGTGGCCGAGACCGACCTCTTCCAGTGCCGCCACCGCCCGCTCCTTGTCCGGTCGGCCGCGCAGTCCGAGGATCACGTTGCGCCACAAGCGTTTCCAGGGCATGAGTCTCGGCGCTTGGAACGCTACGGCGCGCCGGAGAGCCACCTCGACCTCGCCGGTCACCTCTCGGTCGAGGTCGGCCAGGATCCGCAGCAGCGTGCTCTTGCCGCAGCCGCTCGGGCCGAGCAGCGCCACGAACTGGCCGGGTTCGATCTCCAGGTCCAGGTCGTCGAGCACGGTGCGGTCGCCGAAGCGTCGGCTCAGTCCGCGAACCGACGCGGGTTTCACTACGCTCCGCTGAACGCCGGTCGCCATGCCAGCACGGTCCTTTCCAGCAGTCGGACGATGAAGTCGGCGACAAGGCCAAGCAGCGCGTAAAGCACCAGGCAGACCACGATCACGTCGGTCTGGAAGAACTCGCGGGCCATGTTCATCTCGTAGCCGATGCCCGCGGTGGCGTTGATCGTCTCGCCGAAGACCAGCGCCAGCCACGCCGAACCCAGCGAATACCGCAGTCCCACCAGGGCGTTGGGCATCGCGGCGGGCAGGATGATGTGCCGCACCTGGGCGAACCAGCTAAGTCCGAGCGTCTTGGCCGCCTCCACCAGGCCCGCGTCGACGTTGCGGATGCCGCCGTAGATGTTCATGTACAGGGGGAAAGTCACGGCCAGCGCGATCAGCACGATCTTGGGCTGCTCGCCAATGCCGAACCAGATGATCAGCAGCGGTATCAGGCCGATCACCGGCACGGTGCGCAGCATCTGCATCGGGGCGTCGATGATGTCCTCGCCGCGCCGGAACAGTCCGGACAGCGTCGCCAGCACGATGGCGACGACGACGCCGATCACCAGCCCGGCGCCGACCCGTTGCAGCGAGGCCGCGATCGCCTCCTGGAGCCGTCCTTCGTCCCAGAGCTCCACCGCGGTGCCAGCCACGGTCGCGGGCGAGGCGAGGGTGTCGTCGCTGAGCACCCCGGTGCCGCTGAGTGCCTGCCAAAGCACCACCAGCGCGATCGGGCTGATCAGCTTGAAAAGCCAACGAGGAAAACGGTTTTCACGCCGGGCGGTGCGGGTTTGCACGGCGGTGACGGGGATCGGCTCTCGTTCGGTCGGTGCGCCGGTGGGCGCGCGTTCGGTGGATACAGTCATCTGCACTCTCCGGAGGGCGTGAGGGCGCAGCGCGGCCACGACGGATCGGCCGCGCTCGGGAATCAGTAGCACCGGAGCCCCGTTTCCACTGGTCAAGTACCGCGAGTGCGGTAGGTGCTACGGCACTGCTATGGCACCCGGAAACGCGCACGGGTGTTGACCAGCCCAGGCGCTGTGCGAGGAGGCTCCGGTGGAGCTGAAGGTGGTCGCGCTACGACGCGCGTGAAGCAGCTGAGAAAGCCGTTACCGGCAACAGAGGGCGGAGGACACGCGCACGAAGTCCACGTAACCTCGTGTCGTCAGGGCCGGTGTCCGGATCATGCGCAAGACCGTAACCGGACACCCAAGTCGTGTAAACCCAACTCCACAGATTGGGATTGATCGGATCTACCCGTTCAGCCGCCGAGCAAGATCCGTCGTGGCCTTCGGCGGACCGCTCGGGCCGAAGCGCCCGCACCTGACGCGCATGCTTCCCCCGGCGACCGGAGTGGATGCTCCACAATGTTGGCCCGGCGCTACCGTGGGCGGATGCAGCCGGAACTTCGAAGCGAGTCAGACCGACCCTCCATCCCGGTGCACGCGGACAGCGGGCTCGCCGCCGTGCCGCGCGGCTCGGGAGGCCGTCGGTGATCGAAGAACTGCTGCCCGCCGAGGTCAGCTCCGCCGAAGCCTTCACCGACCCACCCGATGCGGTCCTGTTCCCGGAAGAAGAAGCGTTGATCACACGCGCACGGGACAAGCGCCGCCGGGAGTTCACGACCGGGCGGTGGTGTGCGCACCAAGCGCTGAGCCTAATCGGCGTGCCGCCCGCACCACTGCTGCGCGGGGAGCACGGCGCGCCGCAGTGGCCGGCCGGGATCATCGGCAGCATCACGCACTGCGCCGGCTACCGGGCCGCAGTCGTGGCCCGCGCCGAGCGGGTGCACACCGTCGGCATCGACGCCGAGCCACACGCTCCCCTTCCCGACGGCGTGCTGAACGTCGTATCGCTGGAAGCCGAACGTGCACATCTGGCGCATCTGTCCACAGTATATACCGACACGCATTGGGATAGAATCTTATTCAGCTGCAAGGAAAGTGTCTACAAAGCCTGGTATCCGATCACCGGCCAGTGGCTGGGTTTCAAAGACGCCCGGCTCGAACTCGCCCCCGGCACCTTCACCGCGTACCTCCGCAAGGAAGGCGCGGAACTGGCGGATCGACCGCTTAGGACCTTCACCGGCCGCTGGCTGGTCCGCTGCGGCCTCGTCATCTCCACCATCGCCTGCACCCGATCGGACGACGAATGAAGGGCACCTCCCGCCATGTTGGCAGCCAAGTTGGTTGGCAAGAGGTGTTCTTCACACCGATCTCATTCGGTCGGGTCAGGCATTGGCGCCGTTGTCGAGGTCCCGGGCGACCGCGACCACGCGCTTGGCCTGGACCGCCGCCGCCACGCGGGTGATGTCGTCGACCTTGTTCGCACCCTGGGCGTCGACGTGGCTGGTGCCGTACGGGTTGCCGTCGGCGAACTTCGCGCCGTCGGTGTAGCCCGGGGCCACCACGATGCCGCCAAAGTGGTGGAACGTGTTGTACAGCGCCAGCAGCGTCGACTCCTGGCCGCCGTGCGCGGTGGAGCTGGAAGTGAAGCCGCTGTCGACCTTGTCGGCCAACTGCCCCTGCGCCCACTGGCCACCGAGGGTGTCGATGAACTGCTTGAGCTGCGAGGCGATGTTGCCGAAGCGGGGTCGGCGAGCCGAACAGCACCGCGTCGGCCCACAACACGTCCTCCGGAGTGGCCTCGGGAATGGGCTTGGTTTTGCCTCGACGTTGGCGCGCCACGCCGGGTTGCTGTCGATAGCCGCGTCGGGGGCGAGCTTCGGGGCGCGCCGCAACCGAACCTTGTCGCCGGCCGCCTCGACCTCGGCGACCAGGGTGTTGGCGAACTCGGTGCCGGTACCGGTGGCCGAGTAGTAGATGACGCCAACCTTGACGGGGGTGCTCACTGCCTGACTCCTGTTCGCGGGATGGGCGGCTACGAAGGAACCAGTCACCCTTATCTCTTTCGCGGAAGGCAATACAGGGATTAACTCTTCTTTGCAAGAGATTTCCTGGCGAGCTGTTTCAGGTAGGCTGGCGGAGCCGCAAACGCAGGAAGGAGCATCCCGGTGAGCAGCAAGACCAGCCCGGACCTGTGCACCGACGATGACGAGATCATCACCTGGTGGGGACTGGTGATCGAGGGCTACCACGTCACGCAGGAGCACATCGCAGCTGAGATCAACGAGCGCTTCGGACTCCCCCAGGCGTCCTTCGACATCCTGCTCCGCCTGGTCCGCACCCCCGAGCACCGGATGCCCATGACCAAGCTCGCCCACGAAGCGGCACTCAGCAGCGGCGGATTCACCAAGGTCGCCGACCGTCTCGCCAAGGCCGACCTGATCCGCCGCGAGCCGTGCGACACCGACCGACGGGTCACCTACGCGGTGCTCACCGAGCACGGCCGCGACATCGCCGAACGCTCCCGCGCAGCGTGCGCCGAGATCCTGCGCAAGCGCGTCCTGGCGCCACTCGGCAAGGCCGACTCCGCCGCGCTCGCCGACGCCATGCGCACCCTCCGCTCCGCAAACAGCCCGGACTGACCGCAGCCCTTCGGCCCCAGGCGACGAACGACACCCGCTGGGCCCTAACACCGCGGAACTCATCGATGACTGCTCGCCGACCGTCGAGCACCACGTTGGCATTCCCCGTTAGGGACATTCTTGGCGCGCGCGAACCCGGACGGGATGTCCCGACCCTCCGGCAAACCCTGGCTCGCCGCTGCGACGGAAGGGCAACCGGCGCCAGATGCTGCAGCCACGAAAATACGCGGCCCCTACCCTGTTAAATCCACATTGGACGTTTATATACGCGGATTTTCTGCTCTTCTGCTGCTTCCGTGGGTGGGTTAGGCGCGCCCGGGGAGGGTGGGTGGGTGGCCGCCGAGGGCGAGCATGGCCAGGGCGATGAGTGCTTG
>NZ_JBSFLZ010000041.1:0-47130 GCF_053599315.1 Saccharopolyspora sp. NPDC000995 | reverse complement strand
ACCCACTGGGTGAACTGGCGCCGCAAGCACCAAGCACGATCACGATGGCACCACAAACGCACCAGACTCGCCCGCGACACCAAGATCACCCAGGTCAGCTAGCGAATGGCTGCTGCCGTACTAGGAGATGGCGTCACGGTGGCTAGGGGAGTGGCTGCCGCGAGGGTTGCTGCACTCAACCTGCTGGCACGCATTCACGAGGCAGTTGGCCTGGACAACGTCGAGCAGGTGCTGAAGCTCAACGCCTGGGTCACGAGTTCGCGAGACTTCGTCGACCAGCCGTCGGTGGTCGACGGGGCGTCGCAGCTGCTGATCGACGTTTTGAGCGACGCTGGCCGCCACGCTCGAACCGCATTGCCGGCCCATGTGCTACCCAAAGGTGCACTCGTGGAACTCGACGCCACGGTCGCCATTCGCAGCTAGCGCAGTGCGAGCAGCGTCGTTGCGCTGCCAGCTTCGGCAGTGTGGCGGGCGCTAATGGGGCGGACGCGGGATGCGGCCGGAAGGACCTGCTCGAACGCGCGGTTCGCGCCGCGATCGCTCCCGAAGCGAAGATGACTGGCCTGGTGCCTGGTCCGAAAGCCAAGCCCACCGGCCGTCTGGTGCTACAAGCGCTGGCCGGGTTGCGGCTGATTCCAGCGCACGCTGGCCAGCCTGCGATCATCCCGCAGCCCACCCTTGTCCAGGCCGGGTTGCTTGACCTGCTTGCGGTCGACCCCACACAACCACCATGATCAACCAGTCGGGCGCTTCCCCGGATGGTCCCACCCTCACTCATGTGCGAAAGACCCGGCTAGCGGGCGTCGATGTCCATGGCAGCCGCGTGGTGCACCAGTCGGTCCAGCGGAAGACGTCGCGGAGGATGGACGCGACGCGTTCGGCCGGGATCATCATCGACTCGAGTACGACGAGGAAGGCCATGTTGATCGACTCGTCGAGGGTGACCCGGTCGGCCGGGGCAACGATGCTGCCGCTGTCCTGCCTGCCCGCCTGCCCACTCCGTGGTTCGGGTAGCGGCTCGGGGAGCCAATCACCCACGTAGCGTTCCCGCCGCGAACGCGCCGAGCTGAGCAGGTTGCGCAGGCGCTCGAGGATGCCGGAGTCGGTGTCCTCCTACTACTCGGGCATTGCTTCCCAGTCGGCCATGTATCAGCAGGAGAACGTTGCCAACGTTCGCAGGGACTCGATAGCGCCATTCGGACGACACATAAGTACTCTCCTGGAGTAGCCAAGCCCCCTCCGTGAATCTGGGAACGTCCACTATCGTGTTGTGAAACGAGACGCGGTGGGGGGATGGTGAAGCGCGTGGGGCTGCGGGTCCATGAGTTGGCCAGATCTCTGAGCATGTCAACTCGCAGCGTCCTGGCGCGGTTGAACGAGCTCGGTGTGCCCGCCCGCAGCGCCTCCAGTTTTGTCGATAGCGCGACAGCGACACGCGTCAACGAGTCATTCGGCCAGTACGGCGTCGCGACCGAGGCCGGTGCTGCCACTCCGCGCCAGTCGACCTGGAACGCCATAGCGGTTAAGTCATCGACGTACCTCGACACCTTGCGGAATCCGCAGCGGCTCAAACAGGCGTTTCCCGCGGTCGAGGATCATCACGTGATTCTCGCCCGTTTCGGATTCGCAATTCCTCTACTCGGTGACTGGCCGCGTGTCAAATTTTGAAGACTGTGGTTCGGCCACTGGTTTGACTGCAACAGGAAGTGACTCATCAATTCTTCGGCAGACGCAAGCTTTTCCAGAGCCTCCGCGACGACATCCGAAATCAGCGGGTCGCCGGGTTGTTCGGGCTCAGGAAGGCGGGAAGACAAGCGTGCTCTCCGAGCTGGCGCCGCACCTCTGCGGCCCCGAAACGCTCTTCATCCTATGTGCCCTCGAAAGCCTGCCATCGCCTCCCGGCGATCCGGTACCCATTGTGCTCCAAGACCTGATCGACGATCTGCGTAGCGAGCTCCGACAGCGTGAGCTAAGCACCCAGGACTCGAGCAGGCTCGCGGGAGACGACGCGAGCTTCTCGGATTTCAAACGGGCGTTCCAGGTGACCTTGCGAAAACTGGCTCGCAGCGACATCAAAGTCGTCCTCACGCTTGACGAGATCGAGTACCACACGCCGTCGGACCGAATCGGCGTCAGTGGAAGCGACACGGCCTCGGACGCCCAGCTCCTCGGGCGCAGCCTCGACGAACCCACGCCGGTACTGCAACTAATATGACAGAACTCATCCTCTCCAGCGCACAGAACCGGGCTGCGGAGATCCGCACCCGGATTAAACGCTTCAAGCTGGTCTTCATCCAGTGCGGAGCCGCGTTCGACATTCTCCGAGATCCTCTGCTCGGTGCTCTGGGTGGAACCGTGCTCGATGCTGCGGACTTCGCGGGAGCCTCGAGTCCCGTCGAACTTCCCGCAGGTCCGGTCATCCTGGACGGCATGGAGGCATTCGCACGTGACGGCAAAGTCGGCGGTGCCACGCTCGGAGCGCTCCGCGCGAAGGTCAACGAACTCCGAGAAAACGACGCGGAGATCTGCCTGGTTTCCCGCATACCGAAGGTCTCTTTCGCTCCGGTCGCGGGCAGCAGCCTGCTTGACGACGCATCCTGGCATTGCCTCCCCTTGCTCGAACCGTACGAACGCCACGAAGAGTTACGGCACATTCCGGCGTCATCGCTTCCGTCGATCGGGCTCGATCACCAATCCGATTTGAACCTCCTCCTGCGAACGGCACTTGAAGAACTCGGAGCCAATGTCCTCACGGAGCTAGATTTCGCCGTTTTCGAAGCGAATCACGGCGCCAACTTCATCACCGAAGTTGAGGCTGGTGTCGCGGAGGCGATGCGCGGCGCCGGCCTAGCCCACATCGTCGACGACGCACTGAGGTTTAACTCATCAGTGCCGTTCTGGCAGTTCAAAAACGCCGTCGCCGACGTCATCGCCACGATCGTCGGACCTCAGGCCGATCTCCCCGCGGTCTCCGAGGGGCTCTGGCAAATTGAACGCACGATCCGGAGATTGCTGCGCGAAGCCGCCATTCGCGACGCGGGTGCACAATGGCGCAAGAACCTCTTCAACGCGACCATCGCTCAGCATGTGCTCGAACGAGCACGAAACGACGTTAACGTGACTGCGTGGAGTGTCTCCGAACTACGAGACCCCATCGAATGGCTCACCCTCGGTGAACTGCTCCAGGTCGTCGAGTCGGCGAAGTTCAAGGGCCTGTCGTGGGACAGGTTGCTGTGGCGGCGTTTTAGGCAGGACGTCATGCCGATACGCAACAGAATCTCCCACCTGCGCCTGCTGAAGAAGCGTGACCGAGCGACCATACGGATGTGGGTCAACCGTATCGCTACAACACTAAATTGAGGGTCTAGCGCGACCGCCAGTTGCTCACCCCGCCTCGCCCCGCCTCGCCCCGCTTCACCCCGCCTCTGCGCCGTCGTTGGCATCGATTGCGGATGCTTGTCCGCCACGGCACCTTGAGAGCTGGCGCATCCTGAACCGGAAGGGGAGAGCGTTCATGCGGCAGGTGGTCGCAGCTGCGCGCAAGCGGGAGCGGAGGCGTTTCATGCGGGCGGCTACATGATCGGACAGATCGCGAACCTCGTTGCGCTCGGGTTCTTCCTCGGCCTGGACAATTTCCGGACGGCAGTCCTGCTTGGGCCGCTGCGGATCAGCTGGCGCCGGATGGCGCTGGTCGCCGTCAACTTCGGGTTCTGGGACGGCGTCGCCCCCCTAGTGGGCCTGCTCCTGGGGCATTACGTCGGTGAGGCCATCGGACCGGTGGCCGACTACGTGGGCCCGATCGCGCTCGGCGCATATGGGTTGTACCTGCTGCTGCGGGCGTGGCGGCACCCGATGACCGACTCCGAGCAGGAGCTGGAGCACTCGTGGGTGCTGTTCGGTCTTCCGCTGCCGCTGAGCGTGGACAACGTGCTCGCAGGCGCCAGCCTCGGATTACTCGGGTTCTCCCCGTGGCTGCCAGCCGTGCTCTTCGGCGTCATCACCGCCGTGATGTCCTTCGTCGGGCTTGTGCTGGGCCGCACCGCCTTTCGACTGGTTCGCAGGCGACTCAACATCCGCTACGAGATCGTGACCGGCATCGCCCTCATCATCGAGGCGATCGTGCTTGGTCTCTCCGCCGGCGACTGAAGCACAGCCACCGGCTCCTCACGCTCACCTACACGAACCTTCGAAGGGAATTCCAAACACCGCTGACCCCCGTTCGTGTGGGTGTCCCTGGCCTACTTGCTGGTGTTGGTGGCATCGCTGGTTCCGATGGGGCGCGCGCCATTCCGGGCCTCTGGCCGACGCTTGGGGGCGCAAGCAGTGCTACCTAGTCCTAGTTTCTGTTAGGTCCACTCGTGCTCGTGCTCGTGCTCGTGCTCGTGCTCGTGCCCGTGCCCGTGCCCGTGTGCTGCACGATCAAGGCGTTCCTGAACTAGTGGCAGGCTTGGTGCTGACCGCGCTACCGGCCGGATTCGCGCTTGCGGCCACTGCCGGCCCATGTTGCCGGACGCGTTGACCGACCGGCAGCAGTGCCTTGCCGGGAGCCTGTTGTGCCTCGTTGCACTCGCCGTGCTGCTAGCTGTTCCCCTGACCACCGGCTGGCTCGTTCCACTGCTGGCGCTTCTCGGTCCGGGCCCGGGCGTGTTCACGCCGGCGAACAATCCCGTGATCATGAAGGTGATCACGGCGCGGACCGCTGGCACCGGTGGAGGACTGGTCAACATGGCCCGCGCCCTGGGCATCGCGATAGGTGTAGCGCTGGTCGGTCTGGAGCCTCAACGTTGGGGCGGTCGGGCCGCGTTTGGCCGTGCTCGTTCTGCTGGTCGCAGCCGCTGTGGCAACGCTGACCGCAGTCGGGGTGACCAGCGGGTCCGGCCACGACCAGCCACAATAGACATCCGACGAGGTTTGGATTTGCCAGCCGAGACATCCGGGTTCGCAGTGGGCCAGTGCGTGGGGGATGTGCGGTGACCGGCTGTCAGACGGCAGAGGTGTGCCGTGGGGCGGTCAGCCAGGCGTCCAGCGACCACGTTCCCGCGCCGACGATCAGCAGGAACACCGAGCCGAACAGCTGGCTGAGTTCGGGGCGTGCCTCGTGTATGTAGCTCCACACCCCGCCATGGGCCAGGAGGGGGAACTTGGTGAAGATCTCCGCGCCGAGCATGTCGATGATCATGGGAATGGTCGCCAGCCGGGTGAGCAGCCCGAGGATGAGCAGCACACCACAGCCGATCTCAAACACCCCGTCGAGGTAGGCGAAGAATTCCGGCGCTGGTAGTGGGGTTTCCTTGGCGAACCGGCCGGGGCCGAGTTTGTCGAGAAACAGGAATTTCTGGATCCCCTCGGACAGGAAGATGCCGCCCACGACGAGCCGGATGAGGATCGTCGCGGTCGGGGCATCAGTGCTGAGCAGTCGCGTCCACCATCCCGTGCGCACCGCAGTGGTCATGACGGCGCTCCTTCCGGGTTGTCGCGATGATCTCCGGTGTGGTTGTGGCAGTCGAGGACTTCCCGTGCCAGCTCCCGCAGCGCAGTCCGATCGGCCGCTAGCGCTTCCCGTCCCGCATCGGTCGCGCGGTAGACCCGGAGCTGACGGCCTTCCACCAGTTCGTGCTCGGACACCAACAGCCCCTCTGCTTCCAGCCGATGCAACGTGGGGTACAGGGTGCCCGGGCTTACTCGGTAACCGTGACTGGCCAGCTCGCGGGCCATCCACGCGCCATGGATCGGTTCCTCGGCCGCATGGTGCAGGATGTGCAGCCGAATCGCACCGTGCAAGAACTCCCGCACCGCGCCCCCTTGGAACAGGCCGGTCTCAGGATGGCGAACCCGATATCGGCTCCCGATACTACGAGGCGGTCGAACTGCTGTGCAGCCACCGCAGGACCCGGGCGCGTGGGAAGTGAGCCTCCCCGCTCCCAGGCCATGTCGCGTGGTGGTCATGGACCGGTCCCCCTTCCGTTCCGCGTAGATATCGGTAGTCGATATCGTCTGCCGAAATCGTAAGCGGATACAAGATCGAGGACGAGGGCATCAGGTCCTTGCTGGCCCAGAATCAGCTTGTGCACCCGACACGTTCGTCGGAACGGATGGTCGGCATACGCGAGGCATGCGAGACGTCCGCCGCACACGCCGCGGACGTCACCGCCGTTCACCAACAGCGCCCATGCCGGGTTGCTACCGGTGGTGATGCGGGGCGAAGCGTTGACGCTGGGCACGTCGCCGAGGGGACAACCTTGCGACTCCAGAGTTGGCAACGAACCCGTTTCGCCATGTACGGGTACCTGATTTCGGTTCCGCACCACTGATCAAAGCGGGTCGTTGCGCCGGGAACGTGTTGCGCGTGGCTCACCGGCGCGACCAGCGCAGCTGGCCATTCCGCCTTCCAGACTGGTTGGTTCTTCGAGGGCTTCGCTCGATCGAGCGGCCGATCTCCGACCCGTGTGCGCGTTGACCACAGCAACGGTTTGCAACGCCCGACCACCCGTTCTCCTCGCCCTTCCAAGAACGGCATACTGGCTTTTCGCCCCGGCGATCCGCGAGCGGAACAAAAGCAGCGTGCAGCCGAAGGCGATGACGTGAGGCTGAAGGCCCAGGACCGAGATTCCGTGGTCTCACCGCGAAACTGGTTCGCACCCACGCAAGATAGGTGCTTTCGTTGGTCAGATGCTCACGTTTCTAGCGAACGATTCGCCCCAATGCG
Organism: Saccharopolyspora sp. NPDC000995; assembly: GCF_053599315.1. Taxonomy (NCBI): domain Bacteria; kingdom Bacillati; phylum Actinomycetota; class Actinomycetes; order Pseudonocardiales; family Pseudonocardiaceae; genus Saccharopolyspora; species Saccharopolyspora sp. NPDC000995. Next base: position 40,424 of record NZ_JBSFLZ010000041.1, on the reverse strand, counting down.
TGTTTCGATGGGATGTTGAGATTTTTCCGCCGACTGGTTTGGCGTGGCTCGGTGCGCGCTGCGCGCGGCGTGAGCATCTGCAGTCGGGGACCCATCGTTTGCGAAACTTTTCGCCAGGTTCCATGCTGAGTATTGGCTGAATGATCTTGTTCCTGCTGCAACGCGCGGCCTAGCAGTAAGAAGGTGACATGATGGGACGCCGGCATACGGCCAGTAATCAGTCGATATCTGAGTGGGCCGCAGCGCCAGCCACTCCGCCGACTGACCGCAAGGTCGTCAAACCGACACCGTCGGAACTGATGGAGGACACCGGCACGGGGGCGGACTACGGCACCCGGCCGGATCGGATACCGGGCTTCCTCGTGCCCAACGATCGGTTCTACATCCGCAGCCACGCGCCCACTCCTCGAGTGGACGCGGCGAGCTGGACACTTCGTATCGAGGGCAGTGGCGTACGCCAACCGGTCAGCTTCACTTATGACGAGCTGTGCGAGCGGTTCCCGTTGGTTTCCGTGATCCGCACGATCGAGTGTGCGGGAAACCGACGGGTTCTTCTCGGTGACGAGTACGGCCGCACGTTCGAGGGCACTCCGTGGGGGCGCGGTGCGATCGGCACAGCGGAGTGGACGGGTGTCCGGCTTCGGGACCTGCTGGAATCGGCCGCTCTCACGTCCGGCGCACGGGAGGTCATGCCCGAGTCGCTGGACGACATCCGGTTCCGGCGACCGTTGCCGTTGGCCAAGGCGACATCCGACGACACCGTGGTCGCGTTGGCCATGAACGGCGAGCCTCTCCCGGCTGATCACGGCTTTCCGGCCCGCGTGGTGGTGTCTGGGTGGCTCGGCGCGGCCAGCGTCAAATGGCTCTCCCGCATCGAAGTCTCCGAACAACGCCTCTACTCGCCGTGGAACACCGAGGACTACGTGCTGATCGGCTCCGACTTCCCGGCTGAGGGACCCGCGCGTGGACCGGCGATCACGACCGTTCCAGTCGCTGCGCTGGTGGAGTTGCCGTGGCCTGCACGGTTGCGGCCGGTACCACAGATGATCCGGGGACGTGCGTTCGCCGGCGAGAACGCGATCGCCGCGGTTGAGTACCGCATCGACGACGGTCCCTGGCAGCCCGCGCGGCTGAACGGCCCCGAGGTGCCGGGTGCGTGGGTTCGTTGGCAGTTCGCCTGGACTCCGCGACCCGGCGAACACACGCTTCGGGTGCGGGCCACCGATGACCACGGCACCGCCCAACCGGATGCTTCGGCGTATAACGAACTTGGATACCTCCAGCACTCCGTGCTCCCGCATCCTCTTCTCGTCGAGGCGGTTCCCACGCCGCGGACAGCCCCCTGAACCTCAGCAGGGGAAGCTCGGGCCCAACCGGTCCACAGTGTACTCGCCGAAAATCCGCTCCGGGGAGCCCGTCAACTCCTCGTCCCAGCAGTGCCCTGTCGTCCGCCGCCAGCGGGAGAAGTCGCCCGCGATCAGCTCGGCCCGTACCGCCAACTCGTGTTCGACTGCCGCTGCCCCGCGCCTAGCGTTGCGATACCAGGGACCCTCAAGATCCACGCATCACCTTTCCGGATCCGTACCGGCATAGGAAACCTACGTGCGGCGCACGTCACGGAGCCCTGCTGGCAGTGACGCTGCCCGTTAGTTCCAAAAAACCTGACCACAAGGTCGTGCGCAGCGGTGAATGGCAGTCGAATCCAGCGACGGGCCGCCCGAATCACCCACGGCAGCACCGACGATGGACTCCGAAATCACCCACCTCCTTTTTGGTCTCGGACAGGCTGGTGGCGTTCGTTGGCCGGTATTCTCATTGGCCCACCTTCGTTCGGGTGTTTTGGCTGGCCGAGCGACCCTGCTGGTTAATTTCGGCGCGGGGTTGGGGCTGTTTGGGAAGGTGCGGGTGTGAAGCGAACGGACCGTTCGTGTCGTCTATCTAGGTGAGCAGGCCGTCCACCACACACCAACAGCCCCGGGCTCACATCGGATGAACGCCGGCGAACGGGCCGTTCGTGTCGTCGTCTACCGAGGCGAACAGGCCGTCCACCGCACACCGGTTGGCGAGGCAGAACCGGAGCACTCCCGCGGTGAAACCAGCCCCTCGCGGAATTAACCAGCAGGGGCCCGAGCGCGAGTGATCCAGGGCCGCCGGTGGTGTCGCTGGTTCCGCCCGTCCACACAGGGTCAGAATTTACCCGTCGGCGGCAGGTTCTAGAGCGCTCCTGCCGGGACTGTCGAGAAGGACTGGCAGGCCGACCGCGGTTGCCAGACGAGCCCGAGCCCCGGCTGAACGCAACCCAGCGAGAAGCCTTTCCAATGCCCACGGTCGTTCACCTATCGTCCGCGAACGTGTAACGGATTCGTGATTGCCCCGATAGCTCTGACGTCCGATCGCCTACGCCGTGCGGACGTTTCTGCCAACTGGAGAGGGGTCCGATGCGCGCACCGATGTCATTGCCGGACGGGGTGGGGTCGGCGGGATTCGGCCGGGGTCCGCGGTTGAACGCGCCAGCGCCTCCGGACCATCCGCTCCCCGCACTGCCTGCGATGGTGTGGGAACGGCGGTACCGATTCGCGGTGATCGGCAGCGACGCCGTTGCGACGGCGATGGCTTCGGCAGCGGGAGGGGTCTGGGTGGCCTGGCTGGACATCGCGGTGCTGCCTCCGATGGTGTTGGCGTTGCTCACCGCGGTGGCCGTGTTGTGGGCCCTGGTCGGTTCCTGGAACATCAGGGTCCTGGGGCAAGGCCACGAGGAGTACCGGCGGCTGGGGCGAGGGATCTTCTCCGCTGGCGTCGTCCTGGCGGTCGCAGGGCTTGCGGTGCCGCCGCTGGAGGTGCGGCCGTGGGTTTTCGGTGTCTTACCGTTGCTTGCGCTTCTGGTGCTCGCGCAGCGGTACTTGCTGCGCCGCTACCTGCACAGCGCCCGCAGCGACGGCAGGTGCCTGCTACCGGTGATCGCTGCGGGCAGTAGGCACACGCTGCGCGACCTCATCGCGCGCACCCGCCAGCAACCGCACGTCGGATGGCAGATCCAAGCGCTGTGCCTCCGTCCCGAAACCGGCGAGGTGCTGGCCAGCGACGTGGATGGCGTTCCGGTGATCGGTGATGTCGAGGAGCTCGCGGAGCACGTCCGGCGCGGCGGGTACCGGGTGGTCGCCATAACCGCCGACGCCTACTGGACTCCGCGCCGCTTGCAGGAATTGGCGTGGAAGATCGAGGACACCTCCGCCGAGATGGTCGTTGCCCCGGTGCTGATGGAGGTGGCCGGTCCCCGGCTGCACGTGTCGTCGGTGCTGGGAATGCCGATGCTGAAGGTCAGCGAACCCTCCTTCACCGGTGGTCGCCGAGTCGTGAAGGCTCTCGCCGACTGGGTGAGCGCGCTGCTCCTGCTGGGCCTGGCCGGGCCGGCGATGCTGTTGATCGCCCTCGTCGTGAAGTTGTCCGATGGTGGACCGGTGATCTACCGGCAGCGCCGGACCGGACGAGGCGGCACCACGTTCACGATGCTGAAGTTCCGCACGATGGTGGTGGGCGCGGACGCGATGCGAACCGCGTTGCGCCCGGCCAACGATGCGGAAGGTCCGTTGTTCAAACTGCGCCGCGACCCGAGGGTGACCAAGGTCGGTGCTCTGCTGCGCCGGTACTCGCTCGACGAGCTGCCGCAGCTGTTCAACGTCCTCGCCGGGCACATGTCGCTGGTCGGCCCGAGGCCGCCACTGCCGGAGGAGAGCGAGACCTACGACTACGAGGTGGGGCGCCGCTTGCTGGTCAAGCCGGGGCTCACCGGGCTGTGGCAGGTCAGTGGTCGCAGCGACCTGTCGTGGGCCGAAAGCGTCCGGCTCGACCTGCGGTACGTGGAGAACTGGTCGCTGGCGATGGATGCCGTGATCCTCTGGAAGACCGTGCGCGCGGTGCTGACCAAGCAGGGCGCGTACTGACGGCCGTTGACTCGTCAGCGGCGGCGGGCGACGTCGGTTGCGATCGTGGCGATGTCGTCGTGGTAGCGCTGCGGTGAGAACACCTCCTGGGCGTGCTGGCGAGCCTGCGCTGCGGTGTCGAGAGTTCCTTGCCATTGGGCAAGCGCATCGCTGATCGCTTCGGCGAGGGCGTCGGGGTCGTCGGCGGGCACGACGCGGCCGTAGCGTCCCTGCGCGACGGTTTCCGGCAAGCCCTGCACATCGGTCACGATCACCGGGGTTCCGGCCAGCTGCGCCTCCACGGCGGTGTTGCCGAAAGGCTCGAACCGCGACGGGACCAGCGCGATGTCGGCGTCCCGGTAGGCGTCCCAGACGTCCGCGCGGAAACCGCGGATGGTGACCACCTCGGCCAGGTCGTGACGCCGCACGAGGTCCGCCAGTTGTCGCTCGTACCAGTCGTAGCCGGTGAACGCGGACCCCAATAGTTCGAGGACGACGTCGTGGCCATCGGCGCGCAAGCGGGCGATCGCACGTACCGCGACGTCGGTGCCCTTGCGCGGTGACAGTCGACCGACGAGCACGATCCGGACCGGATCGGGTTGCTGGCCGCCACGGGACGCGGCCTGCGCCGGCCCGGCAACACCGTTGTAGACCAAGCGGATCCGGTGACGCAGCCGAGGCAGCGGTCGCGTGATCACCCGAGCCGTGGCCTCGCTGTTCACCACCACCGAGGTAGCGCATAGCAGGGGAGCGGCGAGCGCGGTCCTGACCAGGCGTGGTGCGCTGTCCTCAGCCTCGTGCACGTGGGCGATCACCGATCGCCGGGTCGAGCGGGCGAGCAGGAGCCACAGCGGCACGGTCACGGTATTGACGTACACGACGTCGGGGCTGGTCCTCCGCAGCAAACGCAAAGTCGGTGCCACTGCCCGCAGGCTTTCCAGCAGCAGCCGCAGGAACCCGGCTGGGCGCAACGCCGACTTCCGCAGCACCGGGGTCGGGCACAGGACCACGTCCGCGCCTTGGTCGCGCAGTCGGTCGGCGAGCGGCCCCCGCTCCGGCAGCGCGACCACCACCCGCCAGCCCGCCTCGGTCAACGCGATGACCGATTCCAGGAATATGCGGTCGGATCCGTACAGCTCGGCACCGGGATGGACCATGAGAGCGGTTCGTCGGGCCAATGTCGCTCCAGCTCTTAGACGGGGATATTGGGTGGCTGCACCGAGGGCGAGTTCCGCGCACCTGCCATGCTCGTCCACGCAGCTAGCAGGAACAGCCAGACGCAGGCGACGTTGGCCGGAGCGCCGAGCCCTTGGGTGAACATCGAGTTGGCGAGCAAGCCCGACAACACCGCGAGGATCATGATGCGATCCAGCCGCGGCTCGGGCCGGAGGTTCCGCAGCGCGGCCGCGGCGGTGAAGATGCGTCCGAGCAACACAAGCCACACCACCGCGCCGAGCAGTCCGGCGTCGACGAGCACGTTCACCAGCCCGTTGTGCCCGCCGCCCAACCCGATCTCGTCGAGGAACAAGCCCCGCGAGGCGGTGAGACCGTGGCCGTAAAGCGGCCGTTGGAGGAATGCTTGCAACGCGTAAGCCCACAGATCCGTCCGCGAATTCAAAGACGCGAGCCGTTCGGCGGACTCACCGCGGACGAAGAAAGCCTCGATCAGCGGCCCCGTGGCGAGCCACGCGGTGATCAGCACGAGCACCAACGCCACCGTGATCTCCAGCCGCCGTCGGCCGCGCCAACGCAATCCCGCGATCACCAGGCAACCCGTGATCGCCCCGAACGCGGCCCCCCGCGTGTTGCTCCCGATCAACCCGGCGGCGCAGATCGCCAGCAGCACGAGGTAGGCGGGCAGCGGCCAGTGTGGGCCCGGCCGGGCCAACCGGTGACCGAAGGCATAAGTGACCAAGATCACCACCGCGAGTGCGAGGAACTGACCCGCGTCCACCGGATGCAGGTGCAGCCAGGTGAACCTGTCGGGCTGCGTCGGAAGCCGGGGGAACGGCACGACCACGCCGAAGACGACCGAGGCGCTGACCAGGACTGCGAAGGCGTGCGCGATGCGGTGCAGCGCATCCCGGGCGCAATGGCGGGCAATCGAACGGCTCAGCGCCAGCACGACCACGACCTGGCAGGCCCGCACGAGGGCCAGTGCGCGGTATGGCGAGTACAGCGCCGAAAGCACCAACACGGCCGCGTAGGCATAGGCCGAACAGGTGATCCAGTCGGCGCGCCGCAGCTGGGACGTGGGGCGGAAGCGCAGGAACAGAAAGCACGTCACGGCCGCGTAGACGGCGATTTCGGCCAGCACGAACAGGTCGGGCGAGCCAGAAACCGACTGGTCGTCGGCGCGAACGCGGAACTTGTATTCGCTGGCCACGATCAGTGCGAGCACGCACACGACGGGCCAACGCTCGGCGTCGTAGGCCCGGCGACGTGTGACACCATAGCGGCGTCGAATTGCATTCCAGCTCACGGCCGGTCCTCGGATCAGGGGGGTTCGGGCGCGAATGCGTCGAGGACGGGTTGCCGAATGGGTGTAACGACTACCCGCCGTAGGCATATTACAAGCTGGGCACCGAATCGAGTGATCCGCGCGGAAACAGCTGTGCGGCTCCAGGGCTGCCCGTCGTGATTCAGTGGCTGCCCTTCGACGAAACGGTAGAACGAAACATGCGGATTTCGATGATCGGAACCCGCGGCGTGCCCGCGCGTTACGGCGGCTTCGAGACGTGCGTTGAGGAGGTGGGGAGGCGGCTTGTCCAGCGTGGACACGAGGTCACGGTGTACTGCCGCAAGCTCGGCGGGCGCGGCCCCCGCCCCGAACGCCACCTCGGGATGCGGCTTGTGTACCTTCCCGCGCTGCGCCGCAAGACACTGGAAACGCTGAGCCACACGGCCCTTTCGGCGTTGCACGCGGTGGTACGGCCACCGGAGGTGGCGGTGGTGTTCAACGCCGCCAACGCACCGCTGCTGCCCCTGCTGAGGCTCCGTGCAATTCCCGCGATCACCCACGTCGACGGCTTGGAGTGGAAGCGGGCCAAGTGGGGGCCTGCGGGGTCGGCCTACTACCGCCGCGCCGAAGCGCTCGCTGTCCGCTGGTCCGACGCGCTGATCGCCGACGCCCGGGGAATCCAGGACTACTACCGCGATCGCTTCAACACCGAGACCGACTACATCCCTTACGGGGCACCGGTCCTCACCGAGGTCGGGACCGACGGCATCAAGGATCTCGGGCTCAGCCCCCGCCGCTACCACCTGGTCGTGGCCAGGTTCGAACCGGAGAACCACGTGCATGTGGCGGTCGAGGGCTACCTCCGCAGCAACGCCCGCCACCCGCTGGTCGTGGTGGGATCGGCACCCTACGCCGACGAGTACACCGCGAGCATCGCGCGAGCGGCGAAAGGCGATCCCCGGGTACGGCTGCTCGGCGCGGTGTGGGACCAGCGACTGCTGGACCAGCTCTACGGCAACGCCTTGAACTACATCCACGGTCATTCCGTCGGCGGCACCAACCCCTCGCTACTGCGCGCGATGGGCGCGGCTGCCCCGACTTCCGCCTTCGACGTGCGTTTCAACCGCGAAGTCCTCGGCTCGTTCGGCCGCTACTTCCGCGATCCAGGCGGCCTCGCGGCGTTATGCGACGCTGCGGAAGCCGACCCGGCGGGCACCTTGCTGCGCGGAAAAGAGCAGGTGGCCTCGCTCGACCGCTACACGTGGGACGGAGTAGCGCAGAAGTACGAAGAACTGGCCGCCCGCGTCCTGCGCGCCGACCGGCGCACAACCACGCCGCGCTGGCTGCCCGGCGCGCGGGCTGACGTCCCAGCGGCCGTGTCAATGCCTGAAAACAAGGAGGTCCGATGAATCGCGTGCGGAAGCTTTCGTGCGTCGCCGCAGTGGCCGTCGCCGCGTTGTCGGCGGCAGTAGTGCCGGTACCGGCAGCGATCGCCGCGGAGTTGCCGCAGCCCGTCACCGCCGGGGCGCTGCCGACGCCGCAGACCGACGGTGTGGTCTTCGCGGTCGCCATCGCGGGCAACATCGCCGTCGCCGGCGGGAAGTTCAGCAAGGCGCGCCCGGCCGGCGTGGCGCCGGGGGGACCAGGTGAGGTCACCCGCAACAACCTGCTGGCCTTCGACGTGACCACCGGCGAACTCCTGCCGTGGGCACCGGTGGTCAGCGGCAGCGTGTTCTCCGGCGCGGACCCGGGACCGTTCTGCAAGCCCGCCACCACCGGGCGGTGGATCTGCGACTCCGTGTTCCGGATCGAGGTTTCGCCGGACGGCAACAAGGTCTACGTCGGCGGTGACTTCGACAAGGTCGACGGCCAGTGGCGCTCGCGCGTGGCGGCCTTCGACGCCGCGACCGGCGCACTGGACCCGTACTTCAAGCCCCGCGTGGCCGGCCGGGTCCGCGGCCTGTCGATCACCGACGACACCGTCTATCTCGGCGGCGGCTTCAACGCCGTCGACGGCGTGCCGCGCACCCGGCTCGCCGCGGTGTCCACCGGCAGCGGCGCGCTATTGCCCTGGGCTCCTACCGCGGACCGGGAGGTTTTCGCGGTGCTGGCCGCCCCGGCCGAAGGGCGCACGGTCATCGGGGGAGCCTTCGACAACGTCAACGGCACCTACCGGCACGGACTCACCGCGGTCGACGCGGCCAGCGGTGCCCTCGTACCGTGGAAATGGGTCACGCCCTCGCCCTATGACACGATCACGGACCTGGCCACCGACGGAACGGGGACGGTCTACGTCGGTTCCTACAACTGGCTCGGAGGCAATCCCCGGTTCGAGGGCAGGGGCGCCATCGACATCGCCACCGGCAAGCCGCGCTGGATGGACGGCTGCTACGGCGACACCCAAAGCGTCGCGGTAGCGGGCGGTGTGCTCTACAGCGCCTCGCACACCCACAACTGCGCGGCCATCAACGCCGTCCCTGAGGACGGATCGATCGACTACCAACGGTTGCTCGCCGAAACGACGACCGCCACCAAAACGGCCCAGCGCAATGTCAACTACGTGCGCTCCGGCGACCCGGTTCCGGAGTTGCTGCCGTGGCTGCCCAACACCAACGGCGGACCCGCCGGTAGTCCGTGGTTGAACGGGCCGTGGGCAGTGGACACCGACGGTCGCTACGTGGTGGTCGGCGGCGAGTTCACGACGGTCAACGGTAGCGCCCAGCAGTCGCTGACCCGCTTCGCAGCCCGGGGCGTGCCCGGCGCTGTCAACAATGGGCCGCAGGTGCCGTTCCCAGCCCCGGAACTCAACCGGCGCATTGACGGCGCAATCTCCATCAGGTGGACGGGAACTTGGGACGCGCAGAACCGGGAGATCCGCTACGAGGTGATGCGCGCCGGAACCGCGAACCCGATCTACACCACCACCAGCAGCGCCTGGCCGTGGTCGGTGACGACGATGAGCTTTACCGACAACCAAGCGCCACAGGACACGGTCGAGTACTGGATCAGGTCGGTCGACGCCGACGGTGCAGTGCTCAGCACCCCGCACAGCAGCATCACCTGATCCCGAGGGGACGAGGGGACGCCTGAGTAGGCGTCCCCGCGCTCACCCGCGTGGGCCGGCGAGCACACCGATGTCGGGGTGGTCCAGCGGTGGAATGCCGAGTACCCGGGCGACATCCGGCGGCAGGGCCCGACCGGCGCGGAAACCCGGTGTGGAGGGGCGAAGCGAGTAATCGTCCCGGTCCGGATAGCGAAACGGGGCGGGCGGCGGTGCTGCCGCCAGGCTGTGCAGGTCGAGTCCCGTCCGTTCCCGCAACTGCGGCAGCGTGTTGATCGTGACGACCTCACCCGAGCCGAGCGACCAGGTGCCCAGTGGCGCCGAGCCGGCTGCCCGCAGGAAGGCGTTGCCGTCGCTGGTGGAGATGAACGGTGACGCCGGTTTGGGGTGCGGCTTGTAGTCGGCGGACTCGATGAGCGGCTCGGTGTCGTGCTGCCTGACCAGGAAGTTGTTCAGCAGCTCGGTGTTGGACGTGATCCAGGACAGGCCCAGCTCCTCGCTGTAGGGGTCCGAACTCGCGGACCGCTTGTCGTTGTACAGCCCGAGCTCGATCCCGTTGTCGACGAACGTGTTGTGCACGAGCCGGACGTGGTCGGAACTGGAGACCTTGATGCCGAGCCCGCCGTTGGAAACCACGATGTTCGACGCGATCAGCGCCCTCGCTGAAACCTCGTAGTACAGGCCGTTCACGGCGTTGCCCCGCGCGATGTTGCGGATCACAACGGCATCGGTGCACCCAAGATCGCACCACCACCCGGTGCCGAAGTTGTCCGCGAACGCGTTGTCGGACACCCACGCCCGCTTCGTGCGAGTCACCTTCGCGCCCGCCGCTCCGATGGCCTCGCCGGTCAAGGCGAAGTGTTCGTTGTTGTTGCGGGCGAAGGTGTTCGAGACCAACCGGAGCCCATCGGCCCGGTTGGCCATCAAACCGACCAGACCGTTGTCCAGGAACTGGTTGCCGATCACGTTCGCATCGGGTTGGAAAACCGCGGCGCCGCTGGAGGCGGAGGCGGCGAAGGTGTTGTTCTCCAACACCACCGACGGCGCGTTCACCACGACCATCGCGCCGCGCTGGCCGTACTCCTGGATCGATCCGTAGTGCGCGATCCCGATCCCGCGAATCGAACTGCCCGCGGCAGCCGCGCCGTCGAACTGCAGCAGCCAGTCGAACTCAGTCGCCTCCACGAACCGCCCGGCCGGGTCCTCTCCGATCACCAGTTCCTCGCGCGCGACGTCGACGTAGAACGTGCCGTCGGTGACCGAGCTCCGCTCGCCCACCTGCCGAAGTGGCCTGCCGTCGACGAAAACCATGTCCGCAAGCCCGGCCAGCGGATGCGCCGGGTCGATGATCTCGGGCAAGAAGCAGGTCCGGCACAGCGGTACGTTCCAGCCCGCGTGCAGCCAAACATCGCCGTCGCGGGACCACTGCGAGACCACCCGGCTGCCCTTGAGCCAGACGTGCTCGCGCGGATAGGGCTGGATGGACAGCTTCTTGTCGATGATGCCGACCGTCTCCCGGTACGTCCCTTCTCGCAGGACGATCGTGGCTCCGGGCTGCGCCCGGCGCACCGCCTCGCCGAGACTGCGCAGCGGTCGCGCTTCGTCGCCCTGCGCCGAGTCGTTCCCGTTGGTGGCGACGAAGAGCGCGCCGGCGGGCACCGGGTAGGCAGTCGTGGTGATCGTCGCGTGGATGGGATGCGCTGCGGCTGTGTCGTTCCCGTTCGCGCTGCAGGATGCCAGCAGCGCGGTTACGAGGGCGATTGCGGACACGAGCCGGTCGCGGCGGCGTGACCGGTTCATGTCTGCCCGGGCTCCAGCTCGCCGAGCACACCGGGCGAGGGGAGCGAGATTCGTTGCCGCAGCAAGGTGCTGGACGTGTGGGTGGTGTAGCTGAAGTAGCGGATTCGCGCCCCGACAGCGGACAGCTTGCGCTCCAACGCCTCGGCGCGTGCCGTGCCGCGCCAGTCGCTGCCCTTGAACAGCACGTCGAACCGGAGGCGTTCCCACATGCGGAACTTGTCCTCGTACTGGTCGGTGACGGCCTCGGCGACGCACCGTATGTTGCCCACGATCTCCAACCGCTCTTCGAAGGGGATGACCGGCTTGCGGCCCTTCACCTTGAGCAGGACGTCGTCGGTCACCACACCCGCCACCAGGTGGTCGCATTCCTGGCTGGCTCGCTGCAGGATGTTGAGGTGTCCGATGTGGAACATGTCGAAGGCACCGGGCGCGTATCCGATAGTGGGCATCGTCACCGCACCCGTTGCGCAGCGGTGCCGTCGAGGCGCGCCATGTCGCCGAACCACTTCGGCAGCGCAGCGGCGAGGAAGGCGGTGTTGAGCAGGAAGAGCGCGCCGTAAACCACGGAGAACGCCATCGGGGATCCCAGCAGCAGGAAAGTCAGGCACAGCACCCCGTAGTCGGTCGGCAGGACCAGCAACGACCGCAGGGTCGAAGGTGATCCCGCAGCGGGGACCGGTGCGCCGGAACCGGAGTTGTGGCCTCGGCGCAACTGGTCGTTGAGGATCATCGCGAAGAACATGACGGTCTCGACCGCGGCGTAACCGAGCGGGACCAGCAGAAAACCGCTGGGGACGTCGAAGAACCGGAACGCGCAGACGAGCACGGCCAGATGCAGGGTGGCGATCTTCGCGCTGTCGATCACGTGGTCCAGCCACTCGCCCGCGATGCTGCTGGTGCCCCGCAACCGGGCGAGTTGGCCATCGGCCGAGTCCAGCGCGTACCCGACGACCAGCGCCAGCCCCACCGCGATGCCCAGCGGCCACGACGGTGCCGCGGTGGCGACGGCGGCGATGCCGGCGAAGGTGAACAGCGCGCTGACGGCGGTGACCTGGTTCGGTGTCGCCTTGAGCAGGAAGGCGGCCGCCGCGAGGTAGCCACCCGCCTTGCGGTTGACGAACCGCGAGTAGGCCGGCGCTCCCTTGGCCGGCTTCTGCGCGGACGGCAACCGGCGCAACGCCGCCGTGAAGCCGGATTTCGGCATGTCGGTGGTGGTCATCGAAGCCTTTCGTTCCTCCACAACACGTGCGGAAATCACTGGGTGGGCCAAGCGCGGCGCCGCCGGACGGAGAAACTTGACAGGCGATCACCATCGTCTGAATACTGAAAATATCGATGGTTTTCCTCCCAGGTAGCCGGACCGGTTGACTTGGCCCATCGGCCGAGAATTTCCCAGCGGTTCCGATCACTGCGCTCACGGCGGTATTCGCCGCAGGGGCCCGGTGCGTTACCGATGGGCGTCGGCCTGCCCGGAGGAATCCCCCTTTTTGGCACACAGAGCGGAATGACGGTCGATGGACGACGCCCACCCGGCACCGACGATCTTCGGTGCGTTGTGGCGGTATCGCTGGATCTCGCTGGTGATCGTGGCAGCGGCGGTGCTGATCAGCCTCCTGGTCCCACTGGTAGCGGGCGACGGCCGCAGCGCCCAAGCGCGCATCGTGCTCAAGGCTCCCGACCAGACCGGCGTCCTCGGGATCGAGATGGCCAGCGAGTCCAGCTTCCTCCGATACGTCAAGCAGCGGGCCTTGTTCGTCACCTCCGACGAGGTGCTCGACGACGCACGTGTCCGGCTCGGCGGCGAGGAGACCGTGCTGCAGTTGCGCGCCGCCATCACCGCGGACGCCTCCTCGAGCGGTGAGTCTATCGAGATCAACGTCGACGGGCCGGGTTTCGAGCGTTCCGTGCTGATCGCCAACGCCGTCATCGCCGCCTACCAGGACCGCTCCAGGGCAGAGGTGGTCGCCACCACGGACAAGGCGTTGGAGACGTTGAACGCGCAACGCGCGGCGATCGTGGCCGAGGCCGGCGCCCGCCCGCCGAGCAGCCCCATCGGCTCGGCCGCCGGCTCGACGCTCAGCGATCTGGACAAGCAGATCACCCGGATCCAGGTGGTGGCCTCGCAGTTCGCCGACGGCGTGTCGTTCGTGGATGTCGCGTCGCCGGAGGGCACGAGTCCTTGGCGCGGAATCCTGCGCGATCTCGCCGTCGGCACGGCCGTCGGCCTGATGTTCGCTGCCGCGCTGGCCTGGTTCCGCGCCGATCGCGATCACCGGGTGCGCGATGCCGACGACCTCACCCGCGTCGTCGACGAACCGGTGCTGGGCGAGATCGAGACGCTGCCCGCCCAGGCCGTCCTGGCGCTACGCAGACCGGGTGTCCCGCCGCTGCGCTCCTACCAGCTGGTGGCCTCCGGTCTGCGGTCGACGGTGGGCAGGGGAGTCGTGTTGGTCACGGGCCCGTCCGGCGGTGAGGGAGCGACGACGACCACGATGCAGATCGCCAGCGCTGCCGCCCGGGACGGCCTGCAGGTGCTGGTGGTCGACGCTGCGATCCGCTCCCGCGACCTGTCTCAGATGCTGGGGCTGGCCGACTGGCCTGGGCTGACCTCGATCGCTACCGGGGACGCGTCGCTGGCCCAGTCGGCGCACCCGGTGCACCTGGGCAACGGGGTCGGGTTCAGCGTGGTGCCCGCGGGGCACGCACAGCCCTACTCCCGGGAGCAGCTGCGTTCCGGACTGCTGCAGCGAGTGATCGCGGAGATGCGGTCGCGCTACGACCTGGTGTTGGTGGACCTGCCCACGCTGATCTCCCAGCCAGAGACGACGTCGCTGATCAGCGCCTCGGACGGGGTGGTGGTGACGGTGCGGCGGGACGGCGATCTCGGTTCGCTGCGCAGGTTGCGCGAACAGTTGCAGCTGTTCGGCGGAACGATCACCGGGTACGTGCTGACATTCGCCGGGGCGGCCCCGGCCGGGCGCGCCGCCGAATCTCCCGCCCCGCAACCATCCCGATGACCACGACCGGTGCGCGTGCGCCGAAACGGCGCCTCGTCGCGAAGGTCGCTGCCCCGGTGTTGTCGCAGGGCATCATCGCGGGCACGAGTCTGGTGCTCCAGGTGCTGGCCGCCCGCACGCTGGGGCTCGCCGAGTTCGGATCCTTCGTGCTGCTGCTGGCGTTGCTGGTGACGGCGATCGCGCTGTACACGGGCTGGGTGGGGGACTCGCTGGCGGTCCTCGACCGGCACGACCCCCGCACCCGGGCCAGCATCGTCAGCAGCGCACTCGCGGGCTGGCTGCTGTGCTTCGCCGTCGCAGTCGGCGCGGCCCTGCTGCTGCGCGACGGCGAACCAGCTACCGCACTTGCCTTCGGGATGATGGCAGTGCTGCGACTGGCCGCCGAAACGGTGCGGCGGTTGCTCATGGCCAGATTGCAGTTCTGGCACCTCGTGGGCAACGACCTCGTGCACGTCACCGGGACGATGCTCGCGCTCGCACCAGCCGCGGTGGCCGGGGTCTCGCTGCCGGCGCTGTTCCTGTCGATGGCCGCGGGAGCGGCCGCAGCGGTGTTCGTGGGCGTTGTGCAGCTGCCCGCAGCGGAATTGCGGCGGCTGCGGGTTGGAGCCGCCGGTCTGCCCGCGGTGATGTCGTTCGCCGCCTGGAGATCCTTGCAGGCCGCCTTGCGTCCGGCCGCACTCCTCGGTTCACGCGCCCTGGTCGCGCTGCTGGTGTCCACGGCCGCGGTGGGGGTGCTCGAAGCGGGTCGCCTCGTCGTCGCACCGCTGCAGGTCGTGATCAACGGCGCGGGCAGTTTCCTGCTGTCGAACTTCGTAGCCAAGATGGGGCAGGACGCCGTCGCCGCGCAACGGCTCGTCCACCGCGCGACGTGGCTGCTGATCACCGGCACCGGAGTCGGCGGCGTCGCGCTGACGTTGCTCGCCAACCCCCTGGGCACCTTGCTGACCGGTCAAGCCGTGGATCCCCTGCTGGTACTCGGGTGGGTCGCGTACTTGATGGTCTGGGCAGCGGGCCTGCCCCATGTCACCGAGGTGATCGCCCGGCGCATGTCACGCCAAATCTTCTTCGTCCGGCTCGCGGATTCGGCGCTGGGCATCGTGCTGGTCGTGGTCGTAACGGTCCTGTCGGGCTCCGTGATCGCCGTCCCATGGCTCATGGCGTGCGGGGGAATCTACTCGGCATGGCACGTGCGACGCCTGGCGATCCGCTCACGATGCGAACCGTGCGAAGCACGAACCGCCTAACCAGAATGGAACGCGGGACCAATCCAGGGGCGACGGCACTTGCGTTCAAGCGCTCTCGGGTTCGCGGGCCTCGCTGCGTCGGACCCCGGAGGGACGACCTCGGGCATCCCGGTGTTTCTGCGGTGAGTACCTCCTTTAGAGTGGCCGCGTTCTCGACGGCATTCGAGTCGGCCAAGCTGGTCGAGGAGGAAGAATTTCTCGTGCTGTGCTTCGAGAGAAGCAGCTTGTCCACATCAGACGTTGAAGCAAGGACTTACGCCCTGCCAATTGTCAACGTAATAGCGCGCTGAGGGGCTTGCGGCAAGACCCGCGAGCGAGCCCAGCGCGTCGTACCCGACTCGGCTGTGATCCAGGTGCAGGGCGACACGTCGAGCCGGGCCAGCTTAATGGCCACATTGGACTCCGCCCAGAGCGCGGTGCCCACGGCCGCGATCGCGGTCATCGTCACCGGGCCGCGCCGCCAGTAAGCGCCGCGGTAGAGGTACTGCCAGATGTCCTCGATGCGGGCGGGGTCGCGGCCGATGAGCAGCGGGACGACATGGTCCGCCACCGCAGCGCCGAGCGTCATCGATCTCCTGGCCGCCGGAACGGGACTCCTGGTCGTGGCCCTTTCAGATCGCCTACCTGCCGACCTTGTACTCGGCATTCAATCGCCGGGAAACCGAGGTGACCTTGCTGGGGGCGCGGGCGGATCTCCGCCGTGGGGACCGGGGCTGCTGGCCCGCACCAGGTACGGCATCCAGCCCGAAGCTGGCGGGTCAACTACGAGTCCACCGCGTACGCGCTGGCGTCGGCGACCGACGCCGCGCACGCGGATGCAACTCGCGCGGCGCGTGCGACGGAGAAGGTCGGTTTCCATTGCCGACAACGAGCCGGCATCGGGCAGCATCGTCGGCCCTCCGGCGTCGTCGCGGGACGGGTCTCAGCCGCCGGGAGCCGGTTGGAGCCGGCGGCGGGCCGGAGCGCGCCCGGCGGGCTGGCGCGGCGGTGGGTACTCCGGCGGCGGTGGTACAGGCATGGTGATCGGCTGGCCCTGGGTGAGCAGGATCGGGCGGCCGTGGTGCGATGTCTGAACCGGCTCGCCGTGGCTCAGCGCGTAGGTCGCCTCGTCGCGGTGGATGGTGACGCAGATCCGACTGCCGGCGAAGCACAACCGGAACGAGATGCAGCTGAGTTCGGGCGGCAGCCGGGGCGCGAAGCTCAGCTCGCCACCGTGGTCCCGCAATCCGCCGAACCCGGCGACCACAGCGATCCACGCACCTGCCAGCGCGGCGATGTGCAGGCCCTGGTGCACGTTCTGGTAGATGTCGTGCAGATCCGCCAGGGCTGCCTCGGCGAAGTAGTCGTAGGCCAGTTCGAGGTGACCCACCTCGGCGGTGAGCACCGCCTGCACGGAGGAGGACAGCGATGAGTCCCGCACGGTCAGCGCCTCGTAGTACGCCACGTTCCTGGCCTTCTCCTCCAGGGTGAAGGCGTCCCCGCGCAGCCACATGGCCAACACCAGGTCCGCTTGCTTGACCACTTGCTTGCGGTAGAGGTCGAAGTACGGGTAGTGCAGCAGGAGCGGGTAGTCCTCCGGGGGCGTGTTCGCGAAGTTCCAAGGGGCGTGCTTGGTGAACCCCTCGGACTGCGGGTGCACCTCGAGCACTTCGTCGTAGGGCAGCACCACCCGGTCGGCCGCGTCCCGCCAGCGGGCCGTCTCCTCCTCGTCCACACCCAGCGCGCTGGACAGTTCTGGGTGCAGCTCGCAGTGGGTAGCCGCCTCGTGCAGGTTCCGCTGCGCCATCAGGTTGGTGTAGACGTTGTTGTCGACGACGGCGGTGTACTCGTCGGGGCCGGTGACCCCGTCGATGCGGAACCGGCCGTGCGCGTCGTGGTGTCCCAGCGACGTCCACAGCCGTGCCGTTTCCACCAGGAGTTCCAGCCCGGCGGATGCCTCGAAGTCCCTGTCCCCTGTTGCCGCGAGGTAGCGGGCGGTGGCGTCGGCGATGTCCGCGTTGATGTGGAACGCCGCTGTACCGGCCGGCCAGTAGCCGGAGCATTCGTCGCCGTCGATCGAGCGCCACGGGAACGCGGCGCCGGTCTGGCCGAGCTGAGCGGCCCGGGTCCGAGCCTTGTCCAATGTGGAGTGGCGCCATTGCAGTGCGTTGCGGGCGGCATCCGGGACGGTGTAGGTCAGCAGCGGTAGCACGAACGACTCGGTGTCCCAGAACGCGTGCCCGTCATAGCCGGGGCCGGTGAGCCCCTTCGCCGGGATCGCCCTGGTCTCCCCGCGGGCACCGGCCTGCAGCACGTGGAACAGCGCGAACCGGACCGCCTGCTGCAGCTCCGCGTCGCCTTCGACCTCCACGTCCGAGGCCTCCCAGAAGTCGTCCAGATAGGCGCGCTGCTCGTCGAGCAGGCCCTGCCAGCCGCTCTGCCTGGCGCCGGCCAACGCGGCCTCCACCTGGGCTCGCAGGGCTTGCGGGGACCGCTGGCTGGACCAGCCGTACGCGACGTACTTGGTCAGCGCGAGCTTCTGCCCCTGGGGCACCTCGGCGGCCGCGGTCAGCCGGGCCAGGTCGCCCTCCGTCCAATTCTCCGTCCACACCGGACCGGGAGCGTCCACCTCGTGGTCCATCGCCGCGGCCATCCGCAGGCCGGACCGGCGGGTGTGGTGGCCCAGCACGGCGCGGCTGCCCTCGCCCACGGCGAAGTCCGAGATCAACGCGCTCTCCAGGACAGCGGCCACTCGCGGATCGTCGACGTCCCGCTCGATCGGTTCGTTGGCCAGCAACTCGGACTGCACCACGAGCGGCGCGAGCCCGTCCAACGGTTCGACCTCGTAGTGGATCGCGGCGATGGCGCGCTGGGTGAACGAGACCAGACGCTCCGAGGTGATGCGCACGTGCCGACCGGTGGGCGACACCCACTCGGTGTCGCGGCGCAGCGTCCCCGACCGGAAGTCGAGCACGCGTTCGTGGTGCGGGGCCGAGCCGTAGCGCATGTCCACCGGTTCATCCTCGACCAGCAACCGGATGATCTTGCCGTCCGTCACGTCGACCACGGTCTGCCCGTCCTCCGGGTAGCCATACCCGGCCTCGGCGTACGGCAGCGGTCGGCGCTCGTAGAAGCCGTTGAGGTAGGTACCGGGCAGGCCGCGCGGCTCGCCCTCCTCGAACGAGCCGCGGAATCCGATGTGGCCGTTGGACAGGGCGAAGGTGGATTCGGTGCGGCGCAGGGCGTCCAGGTCCAGCCACCGCCACCGCAGCTCCCACGGGGCCACGTCGTAACCCGGTAGTCGAGGAGTCGTCATTTCGCCCACCACCTCGTACTTCAGCGGTCCACCAAAAGGTCGGCCAGGTCCGGCACCACGACGTCGGCGCCATGCGCCCGCAACTCGTCCGCATGATGGGTGCGGTCCACGCCGACCACCCACCCGAACCCGCCGGCCCGGCCGGCCTGCACACCCGCCAGCGCATCCTCGAAGACCGCCGCCTCGGCCGGTGCGACGCCGAGCGCCCGGGCCCCGGCCAAAAACGCGTCCGGCTCAGGCTTGCCGCGCAGCTTCTGCTCGGTGATCACCAGGCCGTCGATCCGCGCCTGCACGAAGCGGCTCAGGCCCGCCGCCTCCAGCACCGACGCGCCGTTCTCCGAGGAGGTGACCACGCCGATGGCGAGGCCGGCGCCACGCGCCGCCTCCAGGTAGCGCACCGACCCCGGATACGGGGTCACGCCGTGTGCTCGGATGATCGTTTGCAGCGTCTCGTTCTTCCGGTTGCCCAGACCGTGGATCGTTTCCGAGGTCGGTGGGGCGTCGCGAGGCCCTTCTGGCAGGGAAATGCCGCGAGAAGCGAGGAACTGGCGCACGCCGTCCGCCCGCGGGCGCCCGTCCACGTGCTCCAGGTAGTCGTGTTCGGTGAACGGCGAAAAGCGCTCGCCCTCCCGCTCCAGCAGGAACGAGTCGAACGTCTGCTTCCAGGCCGCCGTGTGCTGCGCGGCGGTGCTGGTGAGCACGCCGTCGAGGTCGAAGAGGCAGGCCGTGATCCTCTCCGGCGCCACACAGATCTGCTGCGCGGCGTGGTCCCGCCCGGACCGGTCCATGCTCGAAGGTTTTTCCGCACGCGCAGGACTCCAAACGTCGACCGTCGGTGCCCGGCGCTGCGCGCGGCTGTGGTCCCGCCGGGCACGAGTCAGAATCCGACGGCGATCAGCCCCCGAGCACCGGGGCCTGGCCTCGCCCAATTTCTGGCCGTTGATCAGCCGATGCGTCCACTTCGGACCGGCGGTCGGCGCGGACCCGGCCATCGGATTTGATACCGCGGCGGCCGGGTCCAGGCACCGCTCAACGGCCTTCTACGGAGGACGAGCCGGGCTCATTCCACAACGGCCTCTTGCGGCGTCCATAGCGGCGGGTCAGCGCTTCGCGCCAGCCGTGAGGATGTGGTCGGAAATGGCCTTGACGATGACGGACTTGTGCTCGTTGAGGTAGAAGTGCCCGCCGGGGAAGATCTGGAGGAAGAACTCGCCGGTCGTGTGCCCGGCCCACGCCTGGGCTTCCGAGGCGGTCACCTTCGGGTCCGCATCCCCGATGAACGCGATCACCGGGCAGGTCACGTCGGAGCCCGGTTCGTACCGGTAGGTCTCCACGGCCCGGTAGTCGTTGCGGAGGGAGGGCAGGATCATGCGTGCAACCTCGTCGTCGATCAGCTGCGATTCGGTGCCGCCGAGTTCCACGACTTCGCGGAGCAGCTCCTGGTCGCTTCTGCGGTGCATCGCTTCCTCGCGGTGGCAGGAGGGCGCGCGCCTGCCCGAGGCGAACAGCCCTGCCGGAACCACGCCGATCCGCTCCAACCGGCGCGCCACCTCGAACGCCAAGGTCGCGCCCATGCTGTGCCCGAAGAAGGTCAGCGGCCGATCAGCCCACTCCAGCAGCACCGCCGTGACGCGCTCGGCCAACACGGCCAGGTCGTCGACCAACGGGTCGTGGCGGCGGTCCTGGCGACCGGGGTACTGGATGGCGAGCACTTCGACGGAAGGCGGCATCGCCGCCGAGACCGGGTGGAAGTAGGTCGCCGACCCACCCGCGTGCGGCAAGCACACCAGTCGGTGCCCGGCGGTAGGCCGCGGGTGGAACCGCCGGATCCACGGGCTGTCCTCTCGGTTGGTCATGATCTCCCTCGTCACGGAATGGTCGTCAGAGCCGGACCGCCGCGAACCCCGACGGTGAGTGCAGTGGCGACGCCGCGGGCCGCCCCGGCTCTGGAACCACCGCCCGACGGCATCGCGCGCACGTCCGGAGTGAAATGTTGCCAGCCATCGGCCGAACAGTGAACCACCAACCTACCGACATCGATCGCCCGCCCACACCGATCAACAGAGATTGGCCGGGGGTGTTGCGAAGTTTCTGGGAGTCGGCGGCGTTTCTGGTGCGAAAACGCGTCGAATAACCGCCTGCGACGCGGTCGCGCAGCCGGCCCGTCGCGCACAAGTCCTATGCGGACGTGCGGGCATCCGAACTGGCCAGCCAGGAGCCGACCTGCGTCTGGAAGTGTTCCGGGTCGAGACCGCCGATGCCGTCCGGGAGGGCGGCCACGATCGGCACTCCGGTGACGCGGGGTAGCTCGGCGAGGTTGCACTCCTCGGCCAGGCCGAGCGCTTTCGGCACCGCGCCGAGCACCAGCCCCGCCGGTTCCAGGCCTCGTGAACGAAGGGTGTTCACGGTGAGTTCGGTGTGGTTGAGGGTTCCGAGTCCGACGCGGGTCACGACGTACACCTGCACCGGGTGATCCCGGGCGAGTTCGACGGCGAGGTCCGGCAGGGTGCCCCCGTCGGCGTCGAGGCGGACCAGGATGCCGCCCGCACCCTCGACGATCACGGTGTCGTGGGTCCGGGCGAGTTGGCGAACGCCGGCGGTGTGCTCGCTGATCGGTGGGATCTCGATGCCGCGCAGTCGGGCGGCCGTGTCCGGCGCGAGCGGGTCTTCGAGCCGGGTGAACTCGGCGACCTCGCAGCCGGTCAGGCGTGCCACGACGGAGATGTCGGGTTCGTCGGTGCCGATGCCGGTCTGCACGGGCTTCACGACGATTGTTCCCGGTCCGGAGCGGACCGCGAGCGCCGCGGTGGCCACGGTCTTGCCGACTCCGGTGTCGGTGCCGGTGACGATGATGATCATGGTTGCTGTCCGTGGTCGTCGATGACGCGGGTCAGCACGTCCACTGCGTGCGCCCAGCGTTTGTCGTCGAGGCCGACGTGGGTGGTGATCCGCAGCCGGGAGATCCCGTCCGGCACCGACGGCGGCCGGAAGCACCCCACCCGGACCCCCGCCGAGAGGGCTGCGGCCTGCGCGGCGGTGGCGACCTGCGGGGACCGCATCGGCACCGAGAGCACAGCGCCGGCCGACCGCCGCACGCCGAGCCGGTCGGCCAGCTCACCACCACGCTCGTGGATCCGCGACGGGAAATCCGGCTGCTGGCGCAGCAGGCGCAGGGAGGTCAACGCGCCGGCGGCGGGAGCCGGTGCCAGCCCGGTGTCGAAGATGAACGGGCGGGCGCGGTTGGTGAGGTGGTCGATCAGCGCAGCGGAGCCGAGCACCACACCACCCATGGCGCCGAGCGATTTCGACAGCGTTGCGGTCATCACCACGTGCGGGTGGTCGGCCATGCCATGGGCGTGCACCAGCCCTCGGCCGCCGTAACCGACCACGCCTAGCCCGTGCGCCTCGTCGACGACGAGGAGCGCGTCGTGGTCGGCGCAGGCCGCAGCCAAGCCCGCGAGCGGGGCGGCGTCGCCGAGCACGGAGAAGACGGACTCGGTCAGCACGATCGCTGGCCTGCCACCGGCTGCGACCAGCGCGGCCCGGACTGCGGCAACGTCGTTGTGCGGGACCACCTCGATCGCCGCGCGAGACAGCCGCGCGGCGTCGATCAGCGAGGCGTGCACGTGCGCGTCAGAGACGATCAGTGACTGCTTGTCCGCGAGCACGGTCACTGCGGAAAGGTTGGCGTGGTATCCGGTCGAGAAGACCAGCGCCGCCTCGCGACCGGTGAACTGGGCGAGTTCGCGCTCCAGGTCGGCGTGCAGCGTAGTGGTGCCGGTCACCAGCCGGGAGGCGCCCGCCCCGGCGCCCCAGGTGAGGGCGGCGTCGGCGGACGCCCGTCGTACCTCGGGGTGGCTGCTCAACCCCAGGTAGTCGTTGTTTGCGAGGTCGATGACGTCGTCGTCGGCCGCCCGCGGCCGCAGCGTGCGCTGCAGGCCGGAGTCCTCACGCACGACCCGCTGTTCGGCGAACCACTCCGCCCAGGTGTTCATCCGACCTCCGCAGCGGCGGCGATCGCAGCGCAGATGGCGGCGATGTCATCGTCGGTGCACACGTAGGGCGGCATGGTGTAGATCAGGTCGCGGAACGGACGCAGCCACACGCCTTGGGCCAGGGCGGCTTCGGTCGCCTTGACCACGTCTACCGCGTGGTCGAGCTGGACCACGCCGACCGCGCCGAGGGTGCGCACATCGAGGGCGTCGATCGCGTGCAGCGCCTGCAACCCGGTGTTGATCCGTCGCACGTCTCGCGCCCAGTCGCCGCTGGCCAGCAGGTCAAGGCTGGCCGAGGCGACCGCGCAGGCCAGCGGGTTTCCCATGAACGTGGGGCCGTGCATGAGAACGCCGGAATCGCTGGCGGACAGGCCGCAGGCGACCTCCGCCGTGCAAACTGCGGCGGCCAGCGACAGGTAGCCGCCGGTGAGCGCCTTGCCGACGCACAACACGTCCGGCGTCACGCCCGCGGCTTCGGCAGCGAAAAATGTGCCAGTGCGGCCGAACCCGGTGGCGATCTCGTCGAAGACCAGTACCAGCCCGTGCTCGTCGGCGATCTCGCGGAAGGCCGTCAGGCAGTCGGCGGGGTAGGGGTGCATGCCGCCGGCACCCTGCAGGAGCGGCTCCACGATCAGCCCGGCGAGCCGGTCTTCGTGCTCTGCCGCGAGCGACCGGAAGCCCGCCGCCCAGGCGTCGACGTCGCCGTCGAGTCGGGGCGGACGTTCGCCGAACACCTGCTCCGGCAGCACGCCCGACCACATCGCGTGCATGCCGCCGGCGGGATCGCACACGCTCATGCAGTCGAAGGTGTCGCCGTGGTAGCCGCCGCGGACGGTGAGGAACCGGGTCCGCTCCGGCCGGCCGACACCGCGCTGGTACTGCAGCGCCATCTTCATCGCCACCTCGACGCTCACCGACCCGGAGTCGGCCAGGAAGACGTGGTCGAGACCGGCGGGCGTGAGGTCGATCAGGCGCCGGGCCAGCTCGACCGCAGGCTCATGGGTGAGCCCGCCGAACATCACGTGCGACATCTGGTCGAGCTGGCGGCGCACCGCCTCGTCGAGCACGGGGTGCCGGTAGCCGTGGATGGCCGACCACCACGACGCCATCCCGTCGACCACCTCGCCGACGCCATCGAGAGTGATCCGGCTGCCCGAGGCGCCGGTGACCAGACGGGTCGGCGTCGGGGCGGTCATCGATGTGTACGGGTGCCACAGGTACTCGCGGTCGAAGGCGAGCAGTGCTTCCGGGGTCATCTCAGGCGTTGGGGAGGACGTCGGTGCCCGCGCCGCGGCGCCGGATGGCTGGATCGATCGGCTCCGCCCCCTCGGCCTGCTGGGCGAGGTCCTCTTCGGAGCCCAGGACGACGAAGCCGTTGTCCCGGATCATCTCGAGGTCGGCTTTGGCGTCCTGGCCCTCTGAGGTGAGGTAGTCGCCGAGGAAGATCGAGTTGGCGACCTGCAGCGCGATCGACTGCAGCGAACGCAGGTGCATCTCGCGGCCGCCAGCGACCCGGATCTCCTTGTCCGGGCAGACGAAGCGCGCCATCGCGAGGATCTTCACGCAGCGAGTGGGGGAGAGCTCCCAGGTGTTCTCGAACGGGGTTCCGTGAAACGGCATCAGGAAGTTGACCGGGATCGAGTCGGAGCCCAGCTCCCTGAGCGCGAACAGCGCCTCGACCAGCTGATCGTCGGTTTCACCCAGGCCGGCGATCAGGCCGGAGCAGGGGGAGATCCCCGCACCTTTCGCCTTCGCCACGGTGTCCACCCGGTCGGCGTAGGTGTGGGTTCCGACGATGTTGGCGTGGTTGCTCTCGGCGGTGTTGATGTTGTGGTTGTAGGCGTCCACCCCGGCGTCCTTGAGGCGCTCGGCCTGACCGTCATCGAGCAGGCCCAGGCAGGCGCAGACCTCGACGTCGGGGTACTCCTCCTTCAGCGCAACGACCATCTCGGAGACCTTGTCGATGTCCCGAGTGGACGGTCCGCGGCCGGAGGAGACCAGGCACACCCGGCTGGCGCCGCCCCTGAGTCCGGCACCGGCCTGCGTGAGGGTTTCGTCCTTGGACAGCCACGAGTACTTGAGGATGGGGGCGTCGGAACCGAGCGCCTGCGAACAGTAGTTGCAGTTCTCCGGGCACAGGCCCGATTTGAGGTTCACCAGGTAGTTGACCTTCACCGTGTTGCCGAAGTGCGCACGTCGCAGCCGACCGGCGGCGGCCACGACGGACATCAGTTCGGCGTCGTCGGCGCGCAGCACCGAGCGGGCGTCTTCGGGCGTGGCCGGGGTCCCGGCGAGGATCGCATCGGCGAGGTGCTGGAAGGTGGCGCTCATCGCTTCTCCGGTGTCGGCTGGTGGAGCAACCTGAACAGTGTTCACCTGAACGCTGTTCAGGCTAGACTGGCTGGGTAGATCGGTCAACGGGAAGGATCCGTGTGCGTTATCACCGGGGCGACGTCGTGGACCGCGCGATCGCGGTCCTCGACGAGTACGGACTGGAGTCGCTTACGATGCGCCGACTGGCCGCCGAGCTCGGTGTGCAACCGAGCGCGCTCTACCACCACGTGCCGAACAAGCAGACACTGCTGGCAGCGGTCGCCGACGAAATCCTGATCCGGGGCAGGCGACCCCGCCGCGCCCGGAAGTGGGACCGGCGCGTGGTCGAGGTCTGCGCCGAGCTCCGGGACGCGATGCTCGCCTACCGGGACGGTGCCGAGGTGGTCGTCACGGCATACACCTTCGGCCTCGGCGCCAGCGAGCCCGCCAGCCAGTTGCAGGAAGCACTTCGGGACGGCGGCCTGCCCGACGACCTGGTCGACGTCGGCACCCGCGCCCTCTTGCACCTCGTCTTCGGCCACACCGTGGAGGAGCAGATGGCGCTGCAAGCCGCTAGCGCCGGCGCGATCGACCGGGCGCCCGGGGGACCGGCTGACTTCGAGCGGGGACTCGAATTGGTGCTCGACGGCCTCCGGTCCAAGGTCAACGGCTAACCACGCCACGAGGCGATAGCGCAACCGCGCACCTCGGGTGCCGGTCGATGCCGTGCTGCGGCACGGGTCACTGGCTGCCGGATGCCTGGCCTGCGATGCGGCACCATTCGGCCAGGGCGGCGAGCATGTCCTGCAAGGCTTGCTCGGGTGGGAAATGTCCGCAGCCGCGTAGGACGACGCTCAAGCTCCGCCCGCTGCTGGAAAAAGACGCGTGACGAACCTCCGCTTCTGCTTGCAGGTCAAAGCCGTTCCACCTGCGGAGAGCGGAGCCGGTTGCGGGTGTCCAGCACGCGGTCGGCGTAGCGCTCCAGCAGCGCCCAGTCGAGCATGTCGTGGTCGGTTAGCACGATGATCAGGTCGGACTGGGAGATCTGGTCGGCATCGAAGCCCACCAGTCGCACGTGTGGCGGAACTTCGTCCGGGTCGATGAGGGGGTCGACCGCGCGAAGGTCGGCGCCGAGCCGGTCGAGGCGCTCGGCCACGGCCATCGACGGGGAGTTCCGTGCGTCGCCGGAGTTCGCCTTGTAGGTCATCCCGATCAGCAAGACGGCGCTGCTGTTCACGGATTTCCGGCGCCGGTTCAGGTGTTCCGTGGCGCGTGCGACGACATGGTCCGGCATGTGCTTGTTGACATCGTTGGCGACGTCGACCAATCGGAACTCCTGTCCCAGGCAACGCCGCACCTGCCAAGACAGGTAGGAGGCGTCGATCGGCAGGCAGTGCCCGCCGACCCCGGGCCCGGGCGAGAAGCGCATGAACCCGAACGGTTTGCTGGCCGCCGCATCGAGGACCGACCACACGTCCACCCCGAGTCCACGCGAGAACACCGCGAGTTCGTTGACCAACGCGATATTGATGTGCCGGAAGGTGTTCTCCAGAAGCTTTGCCATCTCCGCCTCCCGAGTTCCTGGCACCGCAACGGTCACATCCACCAGCTGGTCGTAGAAGTCGCGGACGGCACGCAGCGATTTCGGGTTCACGCCGGACACGATCTTGGGCGTGTTGTGGAACTTCCAGGTCGGGTTGCTCGGGTCGATGCGTTCCGGGCTGTAACCAACGTGAAAGTCGGTTCCTGCGCGCAGTCCTGAGCCGGTCTCCAGGATCGGCACGAAGATTTCCTCCGTGGTTCCGGGGTAGGTCGTGGACTCGAGCACTACGCAGCAGCCGGGCGTGATGTGCGTGGACAACGCACGGGCGGCGTCTTCCACGTAACGCAGATCCGGTGCGCCGTCGTGCAGTGGAGTGGGAACGCAGACCGAAGCGAAGTCGAACCCGCGCAGCTCGGCGCGGTCGGTGGTCGGTAGGTACCGGCCCGTCGCCAGAGCCGCCGCGAGTCGCTCGTCGTCCACGTCGTCGATGAAGGACTTGGCCCGCTGGAGCAGATCGATGCGGTCCTCGTCGACGTCAAGACCGACGACGTCGAATCCCGCCTCGCAGGCGCGCATGGCGACGGGAAGACCCACGTAGCCCTGGCCTACGATGACGACTCGTGCACCGGGCATTCCGGTCACTTCTTCAGGGTTTTTCCCGCATCCCTGCGCTCGCGGAAATGCAACGGCACGCTTCGTGTTCGGGGTTGTTCGGTCATCTCGCTGCATGAGGGCTCCTAGCAGAAGTACCGGTAGAGCAGGGAACCGGCTTTCCCGGTGATGTCATCGGAGACGGATTCGTCGGTGAACAAACCCGTGATCCCGCTGAGCAGATCGTCCACTTCGGACCGAGTAGTCGGTGACTCGCCTGGCGAGCGCAAGGCCACGACCTGCTTCTCGTCGTCGGCGTACTTCCGCTTGAAGTGCAGCAGCCCCGGCTGGTCGAGGTCGCTAACACCCCAGTCGACCAGCCGCAGCCCGCGCTCCACGGCCCAGCCGATCGCGGCCCAGTAGATCGCATCGTTGGGGCGCAGTCGTAGCCGGTCCTGCAATGACGAACCGAACTTGAAGTGCAGCACGCCGTTGCACTGCAGGAACACGGCAGCGGCGACGGGTTCGTCGCCCACGCGCGCTGTCATGGTCACGACCGAGTCGTCGGAATGGAACTGCTCCCAGATGTTCTCGAAGAACTCCATCGGCTGGGCCAGCATTCGGTACTTGTGCTTGCGCAGCCGGACCTGCATCCGGTGAAAGTTCCGCAGCGCTTCCACCCCGGTGTCGGCGCTGATCCGGACGCCGTTGCGCTCGGCTGCGGCTATGTTGCGGCGGGCGGTGGCGGAGATCCGTTGGTGGAGTTCGGGCAGGGGAGCGTCCAATCGTGTCGCGTGCCAGGCGAGCCGACCGGATTCCCGCAGCCGCGGATCCCGCACCGGGGCTTCGCAACGCAAACACCGCAACGCGATTGGCACGCCCTGGTCGACGACCCCGTTGGTGAGCTGGTGCCAGACCGTCTCGTTGGGGGCGAAGGGGTCCGCCCAGTCGGAGAACGGGAGGCTGCAAAGCCGTTCTCCGCGGATGTCCCGCACGCGGACCCAGGCAAAGCCGCCGACTACCGCTCCCGATGCGTCCACCGCGATGCGAGCTTCAGGGGTGAAACCGTAGGTCTGGCACACCGCCTCCAGCCACGGCTGGGATGTGAATATGCTGCCCTGCGGCCCAGCGGCGAGTTCGGCCCAGCGCGAGTCTTTCCGCGGGTCGACGGTGACGATCTCGGGTGTGGCGCTGCGCATCAAGGCCGCCTTCGCAAGCGTTCGGGAGAGCTGGAACGGCGGCGGCTCCCGCAGCGTTCCCACCGCCGTGGACCGAGCTGCTAGCAGGTCATCGACGGTGATTTCGCCGAGTTCCCGGTGCAGTACCAGGCCGCGCCGGCCGAGTTCGGTCGCGAGCTGTCGCTGGTGGTCGTCGATGGCCTCGCCGAACCGGCGCTGCCTGGTGACCACCACCGGCGCCTTCCCCGCGTCGAAGGCCAGCAGCACGGATCCGGTGCCGGAGTGGCTGATCACCACGTCGGCCGACGAAAGCGCCTCCGCGAGCTGGGTGATCGGCAGGTACGGCTTGGTTTGGATCGGAAGGTCGTCCACCGGCGCCGGACCGGTTTGCCAAAGCACCTCGACCGGCAGGCCGGTCGCGCGGTGCAGCGCACCCTCCGGCTCGAGCAGCGGCACCAGCGATTCGATCATCCGGCGGAATGGGTACGCCGATGCGCCGACCGTTACCACCACGCGCAACCGGTCTCCCAGCGGGCGGTCTGCCGTCGTCGCCCGGTAGACGTCGAACTGGCTGCCGCCGTGGCGCCAGCCGCGACTAGCGGCGTGCGGGTACTGGGTGTAGACGCGGACCCGGGGAACCCAGCGCAGCAGTCTGCCGGTCAATGACGGGCTGTTCACCCGCGCGGCGCTTTCAACGTAGTGGCACTCGACGCCGCGCGCGGCCAGGTAGGGCAGGAAACCGAGTGCGATGCCGGAACCGGTGGAGATGGCTCGGGTGATGTCCCGGGCACGCCACAGCCGGTGCGCGATCGGCAGGCACCTCAGCACTCCCGGCACGCTGCGGCATCCGACCGGCGGAACGTAAACGACGTCCCGATCCGCCAGCATCGACGTGCTCTGCTCGTTGCGGCTGGTCACCCACACCGCCGGGCCGTCCGCGGGAATCCGCTCGGACAGACTGTGCAACTGGGCCAGGTGACCGCCCGTGGTCGCCACGAAGAGCGTCGTCATCGGGCACCGTCCCCGCGCAGCATCGACGGCAGAGTTCGGGCCAGGATGCCGAGGTCGGTCTGCAAGCTGCGGGACCGCACGTAGACAAGGTCCAGCCGAAGCATGTCCAAGGTGCCCATGGTGCTGCGGCCGCTGACCTGCCACAGCCCGGTCAGCCCGGGTTTGACCGCGCTGCGTTCGGCGAACTCCGGCGGGAACATCCCAGCCTCCCACTCCAGGCATGGACGTGGGCCCACCAGCGCCATGTCGCCGCGCAGCACGTTGAGCAGCTGCGGCAACTCGTCGAGGCTGGTACGCCGCAGCCAAGAACCAACCGCGGTGACGCGCGGATCGCGGTCCAGCTTGAAACTGCCGTCGGCGGAGGTGTCCTCGCCGCGCAGCTCCCGTGCGATCATTTCGCGCAGCGGTTCCTCGCTGCACCCCAGTCGCATGGTGCGGAACTTGTAGAGCGTGAACGGCTTTCCGGCCCGCCCGACCCGGCGTTGCCGGAACAGCGCCGGGCCTCGGCTGGTGAGGCGGATGATGCCGGCGACGATGAGCATCGGCAGCGCGAGCACGGCCAACCCGACGGCTGCACCGACGACTTCGATTCCGCGCAACACGCACCGCTCCCACCGAGGTCGCCGACCGCCCGGCGCCAACGGTTCCGGTGGGCGCTCCGCCCGCACCGTCCGCGTTGGTCTCCTAGGCTGTGCGAGACCGATCGCGAGCAGGATCTTGAGTGCTGTGCTCGTCATCACCAAGCCTCCCAGACATGATCGCCAGCAGAACGAACAGCAGATCGCCAAACCCGCGGACCACCAGGTGGATGTCGATCAGCGACAGAACCAGGACCATCCACCAAGCGATCTCCAGCGCTGCCGCGCACGCCCCTACCGCGCCCGGACGCGGGGCCAACCGGCGGGCCTCCCGCAGCACCGCAACCGATAGCCAGCCGAACGCGACCAGCAGCGCAATCCCGCCGGCCCAGAGGAACTGCAGGTAACCGGATTCGAGGTAGATCACGTCCCGCCAGGTCTCCGGGGCAATGAGCACCGAGTTCGGCGAGATACCGAGGACGAAGCGTCCTTCCGCCAACTGCGGCAGGTAGAAGGTGGTGAGGTTGTCCCACCGGCCGAGCCAGCTGCGGGGCACGGCGTAACCCTGCGTGAAGTCCGCCATGCGGCCCAGGAACGCGGGCGCGCCGACGAGTGCGGCGATCCCCACGATCGGCAGGAACCTGGCAACTTGGCGCCGGGCCTGGGGGTAACGGCGCAGGATCAGCACCCCGCCCACGAGTGCGGAGATCCAGGTCGAGAACTGCCCGCTTGCGAGGACACCGGCACCGAGCAGGACGCCGAGCCCGATCCGTTCCCACTTGCCGAGGATTCCGCGAGTGCCGCAGTAGAGCAGGAGTGCCAACCCGACCATGATGTAATCGCCGGTCGCGATCGAGGACGCCAGAGTCGCCGTGCCGCGGTCGCTGGCCTCGTTCGCGCTCGCATGCCAGAACTCGCTCAGCAACGTCAGCACGGGTTCGACACCCAGCGTCTGCAAGATCGCCACTATCGACAACCCAGCGGTCGGCCAGACCACCAGGCGGATGCAGCGAAGCCGCTGTTGTTCGGTGCGCACGGCCAACCGGACGAGCAGGAACAGCACCGCGAGTTTGCCCACCGGCAGCAGCGCCACTAGATCGGAGCCGTGAGGTTCGTTGCCGCGCAACATCATCGACGCGATCGGCCAGACGGTGCTGAACACCACGAAACCGGCCAGCGCAACGTCCAGCCGCCGCAGGCGCAGCGAGACCGGGTCACCGCGTAGCAGCCGCAGCCAGCCACCGGCGCACGCCCCGGCCACCAGCACGGCGAACATCGCCTCGTTCGGTCGCGCTCCCGGGATCAGCGTGCCCCGGTCGATACCCGCGAGAAACGGCAAGGTCAGCAGGTAGGCGTAGGCCGCGAACGCGGGTCGGTACGCGGCTGCGGCGAATAGGGCCGCAGCCACCAGTGATCCGGCGACCAGCGGCCCGGCCACCGCGATGGACAGTCCCGCCAGCGATGCGCACAAGACCGCCTGGGCGATCAGCAGCGTTTCCGTGCGGTCCGCAATCCTGCCGGAGATCTCGTCGCGTCGGGGCAGCAACACGTTCATGGGCACCGTCCGATCCAGCTGAGGCGCACCGCGCCGGCGTAGACCGCGATGGCCGCCAGTCCGCACGCGCCGAGCGCGATTACGTACCAGGCCCGGCTGGTCTCGCCGATGCTCAGAAACCAGCGGCCGAAGGCGACGATCGGCACCATCGAGATGCAGGCGAGGAAAGCCCTCGCGATCTGCGCGCGGTCAATCCAGCGTTCGGGTCGCAACGTCGCTCGCAGACCGAGGAGCACGGTCACCGCTCCGGCCAACTCACCCGCCAGCAGGCCCGCGCACAGCACCACCAAGCGGGATTGATCGTCCGGCACGAGCAGCGACGTGACGGTGACGGTGAGCGACGCGGCCAGCAGTGCGTAGCTGGCCAGCCGGGGGCAGCGGGTGTTCAGCCGCGCGAACAGCGCATCGAGGCCGACCATGTGCACGCTCGCCGCGAACTGGGCGACTGCGATCACACCGAGGCAGGCCGCGAGCTGGTCGATGAGCTTGTCCGAGTGCAACTGCCCGTTCGCCAGCATGCTCGCCACCGGATGGGCGAGCACGGTGAGCAGGAGCAACGGAGGCAGGCTGGTGATCGACGCGAGCGTAAGTGCTTGTCGCCACGACGCGGCGAAACCGCTGTGGTCGTCACGTGCAACTGCGGCTGACATCCCGGGCAGCACGACGGTCGACACTGCGCGTGCCCCCAACGCGGTCGGGACCTGCATGACCGTGTAGGCGCTCTGCACCACGATGACTCCACCAGGCACAGTCGACGCGACGGCCAAAAGCACGTACAGCGCGACCGACCGCGTGAGGGGCAGGCTGATCGAACTGCGCAGCCTCCGCAGGACTGACGCCACCACCGGGTCCGATCGCCACTGCAACGACGGGCGCACCGGCAGCCCCGCCCGGGACGCCCCGAACAACTGGAGGCAAGCGTGCACCGCCACAGCGAGGGTGCTGCCCAGCCCGAGAACGACCAGGGGACCAGCCGAAACCTCCGCGACATCCAGCCCCGTGCCCCAGTGCAAACCCACCACGACTACGGCGGCGATGAGCACCACGTTCTCCGCTGCGGGAGCCACGGCTGCCAGCGCAAAGCGCTCGCGGGCCTGCTGAGCAGCGGCTCCCAGCGCTGCCGCCGTGTAGAGCATGACCTGGGGCGCGACCAGCAAGACGAGCACTGTCGTCGTCTGCTCGGCCTGCTCCCGGAGCGTGGGTTGCGGGATCCCGAGGCTCAGGCACCACCCGAGCACCGGCGCGGCGAGCGCCACGAGTCCGGCCAGCACCGCTGCGGCGATCAGCAGGAATCCGCTGACCCGACCGAGCAGCCTGGTTGCCACCTCTGGTCCCCCGCACGCGAGCACCTGCACCACGGTTGGGACGATCACCAAAGCGAGCGCGGGCCCCGCGATCACGCTGTAGGTCAGGTTGGGAACCATGTTCGTGGCGACGAACGCGTTCGCGAAATAGGTCGGGCCGAGCACCGCGCCAACCACGACGACCCGGACCAACCCGGTCAGTCGGCTGATAAGGATTCCGCCGGAGACGACGGCAGAACGCCGCACCGTTGCCCTGACGGCTGGCCGGGACTGGTCGGCGCGCAGCGCGGAGCGGGCACTCACCGGTTGCTCCACCGGCGTACCAGGAGCGCAGCGGTGATGGCTGCGACCAGGAGTCCGGTGAGCGCTCCGGCTGCCGTGGCGAACATGGGACGGGGGCTGACGGAGTCGGTCACGGAGTAGGCCGGCACCACGACCTTGGGTTCGGAACGCGCGAGTTCGGTCATGCTGAGCTGGTCGAGCTGCGACTGCAACTGCTGCTCGCGTTGCTGCAGGCTTTGCACCAGCGCCTCGGCGGAGGCCGGCGAGGGCGAGCCGGGTTCTGCGCGCCCTCCCGAGGCCTGCGCGTTTGCCTCGACGAGACGCGTCCGGACATCGGCGAGCTGCCCGCGCACATAACCTTCCACTCCGGACTCGCTGTTGGTCCGCGCGATGTCCCGGTAGCGGTCGACGATCTCCCGGGCCCGGCGCAAGGCGACGTCTGGGGTGCCGGCCCTTGCCTCCACCTGCAGGACCTCGCTGCTGTCCAGCAGCGACATGGTCACCGTCTTCTCCAAGTCCTCCACCGGAAGCTGCTCCTGGGCGGCCACTGGACCGAGCACCTGCCTGCTGCGCAGCAGCACCAGTTGGGTCGTCAGACTCCGGTCCTCGCGCAGGAAACCGGTCGACTTCTCCTCGCTGATCTGGAAGAGGATCTGCGCGCGCGCCGCGTACACCGGCGGCCACACCAGTGCCCCGATGAATGCGGTGCCAGCGCCGATCAGCACGATCAGCAGGGACACGCCGAGCAGTCGCCGCTTGTTGGCCAGCAGTGCGGACCACGCGCGGTTTTCCGGCGCGGGCGGCGGTGTCCGCGGGTCTTCCTGAGCGCCGAGGAGCGGACCGATGGGCGCGGCACGGGTTGTCACCGCTGCGGCGTCCAAGCGCTGCGCGTTGACCGACTCGCCGTTGGAGTGCTGGGTTTCGGTCAAGGTCAGACACCTCGCAATGCATCGCAAACCCGAACGACGTCGCCGTCCTCGAGCGTCGGGGAGATGGGCAGGGACAAGATCTGCGTGGCCGCCTCCTCGGCGACGGGAATCCGTTCGTCGCATCCGGCGAAAGCCGGTTGCCGGTGGCAAGGAACCGGGTAGTGCACACCCCACCCCACGCCGGCCGCGGATAGCGCCGCACCCGCCTGTTCCCGCCGCAACGTCCGCACCACCGCGAGGTGGTGCACGTGCTCGGCTGCGGGGTCCACGGCGACTGGCTGGAAGGACGCCGGCAGCGATTCCCGGTACCGGCGAATCAGTTCGCGCCGGCGCGCGTTGTCCGAGTCCAGCCGCGGGAGTTTCAAGGACAGCGCCGCGGCCTGGATGCTGTCGAGCCTGCTGTTGCGGCCTATCAGGTCATGGCGGTGCCGGTCGTGCGCCGCTCGACCGTGGTTCGCAAGACGCCGCACCCGGTCGGCCAACTCGACGTCGCTGGTGACGACGGCGCCGCCGTCGCCCAGCGCCCCGAGGTTCTTCCCGGGATAGAAGCTGAAAGCGGCGGCGCGTCCGACACTTCCGGCGGGGTGTCCGCCGTAGCGCGCTCCGTGCGCCTGTGCCGCGTCCTCGATGAACGCGAGACCGCAGCGGTCAGCGAGCGAGCTCAGCGCTGGTACATCGACCATTTGGCCGAACAGGTGGACCCCGATGATCGCAGCAGTACGTCGGTTCACCGCTGCGGCGGCCGCTGCGGGATCGATCAGCAGGGTGTCGGGGCGAACATCGACGAATACCGGCCGCGCGCCGGTCGCACGCACCGCTTCCGCGGTGGCGACGAAGGTGTTCGCCGCAACGATGACATCGTCGCCGCCTCCGATGCCCGACGCGGTCAAGATCAGCTCGATGGCGTCGGTGCCGTTGGCCACGCCGACGCAAAAGCGCGACTCGCAGTACGCGGCGAACTGCGTCTCGAACCGCTCTACTTCCGGCCCACCGACGAATCGGCCGTGTTGGAGGACCGCCTTCCACGCCACTTCCAGGTCCGTCTGCAGGTCGGCGTTGATGTCCACGAGGTCCAGGAAGGGGACCGCACCGGTGTTCCGGTTCATTGCACTGCCTCTCCGTAAGCCGCCGGCTCTGCGAGCAGCCGCGCGGCTTCCACGTCATCGGGGGAGCGCTGGGCCGGAACGTCCAGCACCCGCACCGGCCGACCGGTGACCTCTGCCAGGTCCGACGCGCTGAGCACCCGGACGATCTCCAGGCCGCTGCGACCGGAGGTGTTGGGGGTTCGACCGGTGCGCGCGCAGTCGATGAAGTGGGTGTCCTGCACGAGCAGCGGCTCGCGGAACACCACGTGCGGCGAGACGATGTCGCCGGATCGGTAGGTGATCGGCATCGCGTGCGCGTCCGCTGGATCGTCGAGGCCGTGCGAGTCGACGCCGATGTCGTAGACGCGGATCCGGTCCTCATCGGAAGTGTCGTCGTAGACCGCCATCTTCTGGTCGCCGACGACCGTCACGCGGCGGACCTTCTGCGGATTGAGCCAGCTGACGTGGACGAAGGCGTAGGTCCCGGACTTCTCCAGCTCCAGGCGCACGTGCGCCACGTCCGCGTGTCGTCCGTCGACGTGGTGATGGGCCCACGTGGTGACCGACGCGGGAGTTTCGTCCATCAGGAACGCGATGATCGAGAGGTCGTGCGGTGCGAGGTCCCAGATGACGTTCACATCGCGTTGGTAAAGGCCGAGGTTCAGCCGCGCGGTGTCGATGTAGAGCACGCGTCCCAGATCGCCGGAATCGATGATCTCCTTGAGCTTCCACACGGCGGCGTTGTATTCGAAGGTGTGGCCGGCCATGAGCACCACGCCACGTTCGGCAGCGGTATCGACGAGTCTTCGGGCGTCCTCGATCGAGGTCGCCAGCGGCTTTTCGACGAGGGTGTGCTTTCCTGCGAGCACGGACCGCAGCGCGATCTGTGCGTGCGAGCACGGCGGAGTTGCCACCACCACCGCGTGCACGCTGGGGAGGACCTCGTCCAAGGCGCGTGCCGTGCCCGCCGCCGGGAAGTTGAGGTGGGCCTCGGCCAGCCGCCCAAGATCCTGGTCGACGACCACCACCTCCACGCCGGGCAACGTGCTGAGAACGCGTACGTGCTTGGAGCCCCAGTAGCCGTAACCCACTACTGCAACGCGCATGCTGTCCGTTCGAGCCATTAAAGCCTCCAGAAACCGGTTGGTGCGCAACAGGGATCCGGTAAGCCATCGTTGGACTTCAGGTGGAAACCCGCTTGCTTGGCAATACCAAAGTGGATGCTTCGCCGATTCGTCGCACAGCGTCAGCGCGACTCTGCCTATCCACGAGGGGCGGACCTCGGGAGTGGGAACCAGTGCCGTCACCTGCGCGCCTGACGGCGGGCGCGCAAGGTGACCACGATGGAGAAAGGCGAGCGATCTTCGTGGAAAGGTGCGGGTATCCTGTGTGGACGAGAAAGATCTTTTTCTCCGCAGCTGAAAAACGCAGCCGGATCGAGTGACGACGAGCTGTCACTGGCAAAATCATAAGCGGAGGAATGGGATCGAGGCGTCAGGTAAATCCGTAGATCAGTACCGGAAGATCGAATTTTCCTGGATTTCGCGTCGGCGGCGCCTGTCGTGCAGTTGATCGCGATCTGGCGCGGCTGCCCACTGGTAATCGAAAGCCGCGCGGCACGATCACCGACGTTGCCGATGTGAAGGCTTGCTGGGCCCGCGCGACACGCACTCGTTCGACATCGAGTTCGACTTCCGGGGACGCGCTTGCTGGCTTATTCGTGGAACCACCACCGAACGAGTACACGATTATCGGACCATCCATGTGGTGAAGCGGCAGGCGGCTCTCGCGGCGGCACGGGAGAATCGGCCCATGCCGAAGATGCGAGCGCTTTTCATCGCCCTCATGATCGGTTGGGCATTCGTCGCATGCGGAACGCACAGCCATAACGTCTCCCGGAGTACGGCCGCGGTGACTTCATCGCCATATCTCTTCTTCGGGTGGGGCAACCCCCCTGACCCGGTTGCGGTGATGAAGGAAACCGGCGTCAAGGCGTTCACGCTTGCTTTCATCCTCTCCGGTAATGGCTGCGATCCCGCATGGGACGGCGAAAGGCCGCTGGACGGCGACGATGCCGCTCAGATCAAGAGAATCCGGGATGCGGGCGGTGATGTCGTCGTCTCCATGGGGGGCAGCGCCCAGGAGGGGCGAAAGCTGGGCGAGGTCTGCCCGAACGAGCAAGCCCTGGCGAACGCGTACCAGAAGGTCATCGACGCCTACCGGCTCAAAGCGATCGACATCGACATCGAGAAGGGCGAGTTCGAATCCCCTGAAGCGCAAGACCGCGAACTCGGCGCACTGAAGATCCTCAAGCAGCGCAACCCCGAGCTCAAGACGATCATGGTGTTTCCCACGGAACGCTCCGGTCCGGACGAGGTCGGCAAGCGGCTCATCCGACGAGCGCACGAGCTTGGCGCCAACGTCGACGTCTTCACGAGCATGCCGTTCAACTTCGGGGGTACCGACATGACCCGCAACACGATCTCGGCCACCGAAGGGCTCGTGTCGGAGATCGCCAGTACCTTCGCAATACCGAAAGAAGAGGCGTACCAGAAGGCCGGCATCTCGTCCAAGAACGGTGGAATCGAGGAAACCGTGCGGTTGGCGGACTTCCACAACTTCCTGGACTACGCCAACGGCCACCGCATTGGCCGATTCACCTTCTGGGCGGTCAACCGCGACCGTCCCGGTGACCCGAGCCATGATGCCGGCAGCGGGATTGCCCAGCGCGACTGGGACTTCACCCGGGTCGTAGCGCGTTACCGCTCCACGCAGCCCTGATCGGCCCACGAGAACAACAGAACTGATTCTGCCCGTGTCACGAAGACTTGCTGATTGAACGGTCCGGGAGGTCGGATGATGTCTGTGCTCCGCCTGCACACCGCCTTGCGCCCGCGCGTGGTCTCTGCCGTCACACGCGGCGTTGTGGAGCCCGTTCTCCGGGCACCCTACCTGAGCACCGCCCGGTGGTTGCCGGAGTTTTTCGCGTGGCCTGAGCAAAAGCGGCGAGCTTGGCAACGGGATCGGTTGCAAGCTGTCTTGCGGCACGCGCGGGACCAGGTGCCGTACTACCGCGACTTGCTGGCCGGGCGGGACGTGGATGGGGTGGACCTCACCGAACTCCCCGTGATCGACAAGGCGATGATGCGGCCGTGCATGGACAACTTCTTGAGCCAGGGCTGGCGAAACATCCCGCACATCGCCAAGAAAACCGGTGGTAGTACCGGCGACCCGTTCCAGTACCCCCTCGACAAGCGCGCATGGGTGCACATCTACGGAGCGAACCTGTACTTCTGGGAAAGCACCGGCTACCGCTACGGAGAGCGCCTGGTAATGGTGAGTTCCCCGCCCTCATTGCAGTCCGCGAGCGAGGGCTTGAAGACTCGCTTGCGCTCTGCATTGGAGGGGCGCGTGATCTCCGCAGCGGGATGCCACATCGACCCGGAGACGAGCCTAAAACGGGCACTCGCCGCCGGGCGCGCGCGGGGAGCGCTCTGGTACGGATACGCGAGCCATATCGCAGCGATGGCCGACGCCGTACTGGAAGCGCGTGTACGCGTGCCGGCGCCGAAGGTGATCGTCACGACGGCTGAGCTTTTGTTCCCGACCTGGCGCGAGCGCATCGAGCAAGCCTTCGAGGCGCCACTGCGCGACCAGTACGGGTGCAACGACGGCGGCATCATGTCGCAAGGATGTTCGCACGATCGGCTTCACATCGCCGAGAACGTATCGATCGTCGAGATCCTCGACGACTCCGGCCGCCGGTGCCGACCGGGTGAGGAGGGCGACGTGGTCGTGACGAACCTGCACGCCCGGACACTGCCCTTCCTGCGGTACCGGATAGGGGACCGGGCCGTACTCGGCGCGGGGACATGCCGGTGTGGCACGGAAGGCACTTTCCTGGAGAGGGTCGTCGGTCGGCATGGTGACAGCTTGCAATTGCCAGGCGGCAAGCAAGTTTCCATGCACCCGCTCGGGAAATGCTTCTTCGATGCCCGCCACGTGCGTCGTTACCAGTTCGTCCAGCCGGAGCCAGGCCGCATCCAGGTGCGTCTCGAGGTCGAACCGGGTTTCGACGCGGACGAGCGTTCAATGATACTCGGCGAAGTTAGACGCGTGGTGGGCAGCGTGGTCGAGGTCGACCTGACGACCGACGAGCCGATGGAAATCACTCGGGGCGGCAAGCACCGCGTAGTCGTGCGGGCCTTCGACACGGCGTGACCTCGTTGCGCGCTGGCCCCTGCCGTGCGCCGCATCGTCCTCATCGACGCCCCCGCCGTAGTCGGCTGGCAGCAGTGGCGCGAGATCGAAGAACGCTACGCCCTGGGGCTCGTCAAATCCGTCCTGCACGCCATCGCTGAGCAGGCCAGGTTACCCACCGACCGTGCCGACCTGTTCGCACACATGCTGCTGGCCTCGATGAACGAAATCGCCCCCCTGATAGCCAGAGCAGACGGCGACGAACATGTCATTCAACAAGGCGAAGCCGCCGCCGACGAGCTCTTGTCCCGTCACCTGAACGCCTGACCGCCACGCAAGCGGCATGCGGCCGGATGGCCGATTCGTTCAATACTTCTCTGCGCCGCCAGCATGTACTGGCCCGTGGGCAGGATCGGTCGGCGAGGTGGAACCTCATCCGTCGTTGCAACCTTGCGGGGGAGGATTACCTGGCACCTCAGCGGTCGGCCTGAGCGCCCGCGGCCGTCGAGCCGACAACTCCGCAGGCTGCCCGCCGCGACGAACAACACAAGCACCCGTTGGAACCGAGCAGAGGAGTTCGGCATGAAGGCGAACATCGGGGCAATCACCCTCGGTGTGCAGGACCTGGAGCGCTCGCTGCGCTTCTACCGGGACGGACTCGGGTGGTCCTCGCCCGGGGTCATCGGCACCGAGTACATCGGCGACCACGACAATCCCGGCGGTGCAGTCGCCATGTTCACACTGGAGAACGGACTCATCCTGTCGCTGTACGCGCGCGACGATCTGGCGAAGGACGCCGACGTCCCGATCGAACGGGTATCCGGCTCGCCGATGAGCCTGGGCTACTTCGTCGACAGTCGCGAGGAAGTGGACAGGGTCCTCGAGCGGGTGCGGGAAGCAGGCGGCAGCGTCGTCCGCGCGCCACTGGAACGTCCGTGGGGAATCTACGCAGGCTACTTCGACGACCCCGACGGGCACCTGTGGGAGGTGGTCCAGGCATCCTGCTCACCCAGCGCGCGATGGACTCCGCCGCGCCGCCGAAGCACTACACCGACTTCCGCA